>CAWWCX010000721.1:0-1507 GCA_963935445.1 uncultured Roseibacillus sp. | reverse complement strand
CACTGCATATCGTCGGCAGCGTCAGATGTGTATAAGAGACAGGGCCTGGAGGACGTCCATGTCCTTGGCGTTCCCGCGGATCTCCCCATTGGCCTGCCCGTGCATCAGCCCGCGGGGGTGCTGCCAGGGCCCGCTGGGGCAGAGGTGACGGGTCCAGGCCTCTGGCATCTCGGGCTTGCTGTCATCGTTCCAGTCCTTGCCACCGCGGCCGCCGGGGTGATGGGACACCTTGCCGACAGAAACGGTTGTATACCCGTGCTTCCTAAACCAGGCCGGCATGTTGGTGCTACGGATTTCCTCGTTGCCGGCAGCCCGGAAGAGAGCCCCGTTGTCGCGTGGTCCATAGCGACCGGTCAGGAGGGTGTAGCGAGACGCTCCACAGGTGGGAGCGTGCACGTAGTGGCGTGTGAACGCCCGGCCGCGGGCTGCGAGCCTGTCGATATTCGGGGAGTGGATGTAGTCGGCCCCGAAGCACTTCAGCTCGGGGCGCAGGTCATCAATGCAGATCAGGAGCACATTTGGGCGGGCATCTCCCACCGGGAGAGGGAGGGCGGAAAGTGTGGCCGGAAGGAGGCCGCCGGCAGCGAGGATGGACAGATATTTCATGGGGCGAAGGGGAAGCGTGGATACGATGGCGGGAACCGCATGGCAGAAGTGGCAGCCGGGGGAACGCTCGCGGGTTGGGAGAAGGTCTGAATGCTATTTGGCCAGCAGGCGCGGAGAGGCTTTGTCAACCCAGCCCGCCTCGCGTTGGCCTTTCCCCGGGCGGTTGACGTCACCAAGGTCCTCGCGGGCTGTCTCCGCGTGGGCCAGCAGGCGCTGGACGACCCCTGGGTTTTCAGCGGCCACGTTGTGGTCCTCATGGATATCCGACGCAAGGTTGAAGAGGGCGAGGGCCTTCTTGCCCTCGGGCTTTCCCCAGTTGCGCTTCTTGGTCTCCATGGCGACGAAGAGTTTCCAGTCACCGGAGCGGACGGCCTGCAATTGATCCATCTGGTAGTAGAAAAAGGCTTCGCGGGGATGATCCCTGGACCTGCCGCTGAGGATCGGCCAGATGTCCTTGCCGTCGATGACCCGGTTGGGGGGCAGCTTGCCCCCGGCGAGCAGGGCGAAGGTAGGCAAGAGGTCGAGAGTGCTCGTAATCGCTCCGCAACTGCTGCCTGCGGGGATTCTCCCGGGCCAGCGCACAACGCAAGGGACGCGCATGCCGCCTTCATCCGTGCGGCCCTTGCGCCCCCGCAATGGAAGGTTGCTTCCCTGTTTCTCCCGTGCGGAGCCGTTGTCCGAGGTAAACAGGACGAGGGTGTGCTCATCAACGCCCTGCTCCCTGAGCGCCTTGAAGAGCTCTCCCATCGACCAGTCGATTTCCTGGACCCAGTCCCCGTAGGCTCCGCCTCTGCTCGTTCCCGCGAATTTTTTCCCGGGGACGAGGGGCAGGTGCACGGCGGTATGGGGAAGATAGAGGCTGTCTCTTATACACATCTGACGCTGCCGACGATATGCAGTG
>CAWWCX010000720.1:0-1515 GCA_963935445.1 uncultured Roseibacillus sp. | reverse complement strand
GATCTAGTACGGTCTCGTGGGCTCGGAGATGTGTATAAGAGACAGCCCGTTGACGAGGCGCCCTCCCTTCTCATCGAGGCCCTCGACGGCTGGCTTGATGCCCGCCTCCAGGAAGACCCGGAACCAGTCTACCGCAATCTCGCCGAATCCCTTGAGGCCACCCTCATTCGACGTCTCCTCACCCGCTACGATGGTAAACTGGCGCGTCTCGCTACGGCCCTCCAAGCAAATCGAACCACCTTGCGCCGCCGCCTTCAGCACCCCTGACTGTTCAGCAACTGGCCAGCAGCTGGCCAGATCCTGAGCGATCTCCAACAGCCTCTCACTGTCGCATCGGACCCTTGCCTGAGCTCTTCCCTTCTCCCAAGGTCCGGGGCGTGCCCCATCTTCTCACCCGCACCCGGCGCAGACATACTGCTTTCAGCCAGTCTTTTCAGGCCTCGGCCAGGTTCACCTTCACATGCTTGCTCTGTGCTGCGGCCGGAGGGTCGGCCCTGCTGTCTGCAGCAGAGACGCTTCTTCTCCCCGAAACCGTGGTCACTGCCAGCCGTGCGGACGAGGACGCCCTCCAGGCCATGAGTTCCGTCGGCGTAGTCACCGGAGAGCAGTTCGATCAGCAAAACCACCGCACCATCCCGGAGGCCCTCGCCCAGACCCCCGGGGTCATGATCCAGAAAACCACCCATGGCCACGGAAGCCCCTTTGTTCGCGGATTCACCGGTCGGCAGAATCTCCTCCTCCTCGACGGCGTCCGCATCAACAACAGCACCTGGCGGAGCGGTCCAGTCCAATACTGGAACACCGTGGACGGGTTCTCCATGGGCCGCCTTGAACTGGTCCGCAACCAAGGATCCGTGCTGTATGGCAGCGATGCCCTTGGCGGAACCCTCAACGTCCTCACCGCGGGGAGCGGATTCCGGGAGGCCGACCCGGGCTTCTTCTGGGGAGGTAGCGCACTCTACCGCTTCGATACCAACAGCCGCAGCCATATCGGCCGCGTGGAGACCCGCCTCGGCCAGGGCGGCACCTGGGGCGCGCTGATTGGAGTGACCGCCAAGGACTTCGGTGACATCCGGGACAGCGGAGTCGGCCGCATGACCAATACCGGCTACCCGGAACGGAACCACGACCTGAAGCTTGAGGCGGCTCTCAACCCCGACACCACCCTTACCTTCGCCCACCAGTATGTTGACCAGGACGATGTCTGGCGCTGGCACAGCACCATTTTCAACGATACTCCGTGGAACGGCACCAGCACCGGCACCTTCCCCGCGCGCATCTACGACCAGGAACGCTCCCTCACCTACCTCAAGATCGATGGCGAGCTCCCCAGTGGACCGGTCCAGAAATACAGTGCAACGGTTTCCTTCCAGCGCACGCAGGACAGCGAGTTTCAAAACCGCAGACCCACCGATGTTCGCAGCCAGCAGATCGACCTCGACACCTATGGCATCGACATCACCCTGGAGAGCGCACTTCTCGGTGGAAACCTGGTCTACGGGGCAGACTACTACC
>CAWWCX010000719.1:0-1518 GCA_963935445.1 uncultured Roseibacillus sp. | reverse complement strand
CAGGCGTCGTGACCTACGGGGCCGGCAACAGCCAGATTGTCTTCGGGCTTCGGCATGGGACAGAAGCGGGACGTGGTCGACTGCTAGCGGGCAGGATCGACCGGGCTCAGCTGTATGACCGGGCACTGACGGCTGAGGAGGTCGCGCTTTCGGCGAAGGTGCAGGTTGTCACGGAAGCGGAACTGATTGCGGCCCTGACTCCTGAACAGAAGACAACTCGCGAAAAATGGAAGGCGGCCATTGCAGGGTTGAGTTCGGAAATCAGCAGACAGGGACAGAAGAAAGTCTACGCCGTTACTCCGAGAGGAGCTCCTGTGCGACACCTCCTGGTCCGGGGAAGCCCGTTTGAGCGGGGCGAGGAAGTCTCGGCCGGTGGAGTCGCATCGGTCCAGACCAGCCTCCCCGCGGTCTTTGGGCTCACCGCCAATGCGCCGGAGGGAGAGCGTCGTCGTAAACTGGCCGAGTGGATTGGGCACGAGGATAATCCCCTCATGGCCCGGGTTATGATGAACCGTCTTTGGCATTACCATTTTGGGCAGGGACTGGTGAAAACACCCAATGATTTCGGTTTCAGCGGAGGGAGTCCGTCTCATCCCGGGTTGCTGGACTGGCTCGCAGCGGAATTCAAGGCACAGGGTTGGAGCCTGAAGAAGATGCACAGGCTTATTGTGACCTCGGCGACCTACCGGCAAAGTTCCCGGAGCAATGCGGCGGCCCAGGCGGTCGATGCGGGCAATGTGTATCTCTGGCGGAGGACGCCCATGCGGTTGGAGGCCGAGTCAATCCGTGACGCCATCCTCGCCGTCTCGGGTGCCCTCAACCCGGCTGCGGGTGGGCCAGGTTACCGGGATTTCAAGATGTACAGGCACAAGGGTTCGTGGGTTTATGATCCCATTGACCCGGAAGGGCCGGAGTTTAATCGCCGCAGCATCTACCGCACGTGGGCCCGGGGAAATGTTCACCCCTTGCTTGCCCCGCTGGACTGCCCTGACCCCTCGGCCGCAGCTCCCACCCGGAGCGTGACCACCACCCCGCTGGGGGCCCTTTCGCTGATGAATACCTCGTTCGTGCTTCGTATGTCGGAGGAAATGGCAAAGCGGCTGGAGGCCGAGCAGGAGGAGCGCCAGAAGCGGGTTGCGTATGCCTTTGAACTGGCCTTCGGGCGCCCTGCATCACGGCAGGACATCGAGCTCGGACTCGGGTTCGTCAGTAAGAACGGCCTGGCGGCTTTCTGCCGGGTTCTCTTCAACGCCAACGAGTTTCTCTACCTGAACTAATCCCCGGATTTACTTTTCATGAACTCTCCCCTCAACAGAGAACGTGCTGACTTCCTGCCCGACAGGCGGGACTTCTTCAACTGGACCCAGCGAGGCCTCACCGGAGCCGCGCTCTCGTCGCTGCTGCTACGGGATGGCTATGCGTCCCAGCCGGTGGAATCCCACTACGCACCCAAGGCAAAGCGCGTCATTCATGTCTGTCTATGTGGAGGATTCAGCCAGGTAGACAGTTTTGACTACA
>CAWWCX010000718.1:0-1548 GCA_963935445.1 uncultured Roseibacillus sp. | reverse complement strand
GTGGTGCCGCTGGAGGTTCAACATGAACTGCAAAAGCCGGGGCCGCTTCTCTCGGCATTCGCTTCGCGCGAACGATTTGCCATGGAGCCCTTAAGGATCATGGCCTTTTTCAAGGAAGAGGAAAACGGGCTGCTTCTCGACTGGGACGTATACACCCAGACCAAATACCGCACCTTCAAGCATTTCATCAGAGAGCCCCTGCCGGGGCGGGAGGGGGTGTTCCGGGTCATGGTGAGGGAGTCCGCCCCCACAAACGGGGCCGAAGAGGAAAACAATGGCGGCCGTCTCTTTCGGCTGAGTGATCCGGCGTTCTACCGGGATCAGGTCACCCTTGCCGTGCGGAGTGATGAATTGCCGGGTAAAATCCTTTCCGAGCTGGCATGGGTCGATCTTGCCGACCGACGGGTGGAGAACCGTTATGCCACCGTGCGCCTGTCCTGGACGGAAGGGGCGGAGAGCGAGCTTCATCTGAAAGAGGTCATCTGCTGGGAATTCCTCGGTCTGGGCGGGGTTGCTGGGAACGCAGACCCGATCGGCGAAACCGTGGCCGGAACGGAGCAGGGTGGAGGGGCAGACCAGCCGGAGGCTGATCCCCAGGTCCCAGGTGAAGCAGGATCTCATTTCGAGGCGGTCTCAATTCGCGAGGGTGAGTCAGGGCCTTCCACGGGGGAGGAGGCGGCAGAATCCGCCGGCGGCGTGAAGAGCGCACAAGAGCCCTCGGAAACTTCCCAGGGTGCTGTAACTCCGTGAGTGACACGATCGCGGCCTTAGCAACGCCTTTCGGGCAGGGAGCCATTGCAGTGCTTCGTCTTTCCGGGGCGGAGTCCCTCGCGGTGGCAGAGCGCGCCATCGGGAGGCCCGAGCTACAACTTCCGGCGCGGGAGGTCCGGTTGGCTGCGGTACGGGACGCAGGGGGGGAGATCCTGGATGAGGTGCTTGTGACGGCCTTTCCTGGTCCGAGAAGCTATACGGGGGAAGATGTTGTAGAGATCAGTTGTCATGGAGGTGTGCTGGTTGCCCAGCGGGTTCTTGAGCGTCTGCTTGCCTGTGGGGCTCGTCCGGCTGAGGCAGGAGAATTCACCCAGCGTGCGTTTCTCAACGGAAAGATCGACCTGACCCAGGCGGAAGCGGTCATGGATGTCATATCGGCCCAGACGGAACTCTCCCTCAGGGCCGCTCAGCATCAGCTCGGGGGACGCATCGGGGAGGCCACTGAATCCCTCCGGGGAGAATTGCTCGCAATTCTGGCCCATATGGAGGCCTACATAGATTTTCCGGAGGAGGACATCGACCCAGAGACCGGAGCAGGACTGTTGAAACGGCTGGATGCCGTGCGGGCCGAGATCGATGCCCTGTTGGACACTGCCGAGCAGGGGCGCATTCTGCGGGAGGGGGTTAGGACTGTTATTTACGGCAAACCCAACGTGGGGAAATCGAGCCTTCTGAACCTGTTGCTCGGCTACGAGAGGGCGATTGTCAGCGAGATCGCGGGTACTACCCGTGATACCGTCGAGGAGGTCGTCAACCTGGGTGGGATCCCCGTTCGGC
>CAWWCX010000717.1:0-1556 GCA_963935445.1 uncultured Roseibacillus sp. | reverse complement strand
TTGAAGCCGTGTTTGAAACGGAGGAGGCCCCGCTCCTGCGCTATGCTTTCGGGCTGGTTGGGCGACGGGTAGTGGCGGAGGACCTCGTGCAGGACGCTTTTCTGCGATTGCACGAGCACTGGGAGGACGTTCGCCAACCGCGGGCCTGGCTTTTCCGCTGTGTGCGCAACCGGGCCTACAATCACCTTCGGGACAACAAGCGTGAGATGCTCACTGACCCGCTGGCAGGGGAGGGCCCGGACCGGGGCAGTGGCCGGAATACCGCAGGCTCGAGGACTGTGGACCCGGAACGGAAGGACATGGGTCGGGAAGCTCCCAATGATGTGCTTGGCAAGATGGAAGCAGCGGGGCTGGTGCACGTGTTTCTCGCCGAACTCGGGGAGCGTGACCAGATGTTGGTCAGGTTGAAGTACTTTGAAGGACTCAGCTACAAGGAGATCAGTCAGCGTGTTGAAACAAGTGTTGGTAACGTGGGCTACCGGTTGCATCACATTCTGAAGACTCTCGCTGATTCCCTGCGAAGAGTTGGAGTGGAGGGGGCACAAGGAAAAACAAGATGAGCAACGAGAAATACGGTGGAGACATTCATGCGTGGATTGAGCCGGAGATCGAGGCTCGCTTGGTGGCGATGATTCTTGGTGAGGCTTCTGAGTTTGAAAGTGAAGAGCTCGAACGCCTGATGGAAGAGCGCCCGGAGATTCGATTTTTCAAGCGGCGTCTGGAAGTCATACACGGGTTGCTGGGAGTTGCCCTGGTGCCAAAGGATGACGGGGAGTGGCAGCTTTCCCCGGCGCGCAAGGCAGCGGTCTTGGAAGTGATCACATCGGGCAAGCCCGCGGAAGAGATGCCGCCGCCAATCCCCTCGTAAGTCACAATGACCTGCGCTTCAACAATGAGCAGTTCAGCGCGATCATCAGGGGAAACACGGCGGAGGACAGTCGCAACATTGGAACGATCGCAGACCAGGTCGTGCTGCACCAGCGTTCCACCGAGCCGGCTCCGCAGACCCTGCGCATTGCCATGCCCGATGAAGGAAGGATTTATACCTTCTCCCGTGCGGTCCAGGTGGGGCAGGACGTTCCCCTGGGCCTGGACCTGAGGTTTGAAGAGCCTCGCACCCGCAATTCCAGCAGGGAGGCCATTGTGCTCATTCTCACCTTTGGCATCTGCGTGGCCCTTGTACTTGGATGGCGGAGAAAAACCTCGGAGTAGAGAATTCCGGGTCCTGCTGGCTGATCAATCAAACATGATGCGAATGCCTTTGCCTATACAGCCTGCGTGGGCGGAGTGGTGAGGCTTGGTTGCGATGAGACTTTTCGTTTTACCTTGTGCCGCATCGCTTGTTGCCGGCGGGAGCATTCGGCCGAATGATCTCTTATTGACTGGAGAGCGGGGGTGCGCTAAGGGGAAGCTATGAAAAAGACTCGTGTGTTTGTTGCGCTCATGACCGTTGGCACCTTCCTTCTGGCTTCCTGTGGTGACAAGAAGGAGGAGGCCTCTGGCGAGGCCGGTGACAAGAAGGAGGAGGCCTCGAAGGAGGGTGAAGAGGCCTCGAA
>CAWWCX010000716.1:0-1563 GCA_963935445.1 uncultured Roseibacillus sp. | reverse complement strand
AAACACGGCTTCAAGGGAGGGCTTGGCGCCCTTCCCGGCCTCACTGATCGGTTGCGGGGGCATGGAGATACCTGTCCCCGAGGCCGGTATTCCGGCCGCCGATCGGGCAGATTGTGCATTTGAGACTGCCACTTGGGTGCATCCTTTCTCCCCTCATGACACAGGAAATGCCAAACCCTTGGAAAAATTTGCCCGATTCCCCGTAATTTCAGCCCTTCGGCGGCCCCTTGCCCCTGTTTTCAGGGCCGCGAACCTCCGCTGGAACTGCAAAATCCGGACTTCCCGCACCCGGGCCGGCAAAGAACTTGGTTCCATCTCCCCACACAAGACCCTCGACCTTCCCGCATTCCCGACCTAAACAAACCGGCCCTGCGCGGATGTTCTTCCTCAAGAAAATATTTCAACTCCGGGATCAAACCAATCCCAATGCCGAGAAGCCCTTCCTCGAGCATCTGGAGGACCTCCGGGTCTGCATCACCCGCGTCGTTCTCACTCTGCTCCTCGCTACCGTTGTGTGCTTCATTTTCCGCAATGAGCTCATGGATGTGATCCGGCGGCCGGTGACCCAGGTCTGGGAACAGGGCCAGAAAGACGCCCTGAAGGATTCTGAAATCGCTCTCGAGGACTGGGAAACGGCCAAGGACATCGCGGAGAGCTTCAACCAGCTGCAGCCTGAAGACCGGACCCACTTTCTTGGCAAGTACGAGAAGCCAGGGGAAGTCCTTGCCAACATTCGCGTCGTAACCCTCTACCGCTCCGCCCTCACCTTCGAGGACGAATTGGAGCAGCGGGAATTCATCGAGTCCCACAGTGGACTGGATGAAGCCATGAAGAAGAAGATCCTCGCCCTGATAGAAGGTCGCCCCAATCCAAAGTCGGACGCTCGTGGCAAGCTGGTCCTCATGCAGGCCCTGAAGCCTACCGAGGGCTTCATGCTGTCCATCAAACTCGCCTTCTTCGCCGGGATCGTGGTGGCCTTCCCGTTCCTTCTCTACTTCATCCTGCAGTTCGTCCTGCCCGGCATGCACGAAACCGAGCGTAAGGCTCTCTGGCCTGCCATGGCGATTGGCTTCGGCCTCTTCCTCTCGGGTGTCTTTTTCTCCTACTATATCGTCCTCCCGAAGGTTCTTGAGTTCTTCCACGAGTACAGCTCGGACATGATGATCGAGAACGAATGGCGGATCGGATACTACATCTCATTCGCCACCCAGTTCACCCTCATCTTCGGTCTCAGTTTCGAATTGCCCGTGCTGGTCATGACACTGGTCAGGCTGGGTGTCCTCAACTGCGAGATGATGCGCCGCACACGCGCCTACGCCATTCTGGCCATCTTCTGCATCGCAGCGATCATCACTCCTACCCCGGATGCCTTCACGCTTTGCCTCCTGGCCGGCCCAATGGTCATCCTCTACGAGATCTGTATCTGGCTCGCCTTCTTCCTTGAGCGCAAGACCGCCCGCCGCGAGGCCGCCGAGGAGAAGGAACGCATGGAGCGCATGCTCGAAATCAAGAAACGCCGGGAAGAACTCGGAATCGACGACGACGACGACGACGACGACGACG
>CAWWCX010000715.1:0-1577 GCA_963935445.1 uncultured Roseibacillus sp. | reverse complement strand
TCTAGTACGGTCTCGTGGGCTCGGAGATGTGTATAAGAGACAGGTTCAGAACCTGACCGAAGGGACCTACTACGCGGCCGTCAGCGCCTACGACACGACCTTCGGTCCTGCTGATTTTGCTGTTTCCGGTGGGGGCGTATCCGGAGGGATCGTTCTCAACTACTCTGATGGTCTCAGTGATGTCGCCGGGGTAGGGGCTGCTCCCCTTGACGGCGCGGATGCGGCTGGCGGAGTGGCGTGGTTCTCCTTCGAAATCGGAGTCGGAGGCGAGTCCCATACCCTTGAGATTGCGGCCCTCAGCAACGGGACGGTCAGCGGCGGAGGGACCTATCGAGCGGGCGCCACCGCCACCCTGGAGGCTCTCCCGAATCCCGGGTATGTGTTCACTGGCTGGAGCGGGGACGCTTCAGGTAACGACAACCCTTTCACTCTCGTGATGAACGGAGACCGCACGGTGGGGGCCACCTTCGCCCGGGCCGAAATAGTGGTCGAAACCACCGGGGATGTGAATGCGACGCTGACCTACTCGATTACAGGGGGCCAGGTCACCATCCAGGATTGCAACCAGACCGTGTCCGGGGTGCTTGTCATTCCCGCTACCGTCGACGGATTGCCGGTGACCTCGATCGGGGCCAACGCTTTCTGGGGGTGTAATCAGCTGGTCCGTGTGGATATCCCCGGCGGGGTCACCTCCCTTGGGGAAGAGGCATTCCGTTCCTGCAGTCGCCTTACCAATGTGCGCATCCCGGACAGTGTCACGTCCATGGGAGCTGGTGCTTTTTGGGACTGCCGGGAACTGTCCAGGGTGATTATTCCTGCCAGGGTCACATCTATTGCGCAATTACTCTTCAATGGATGCTTCAGCCTCACCAGCGTGACGATGCCAGATGGCGTGAACCTGATTGGGACTTTAGCGTTTGGCGGATGCAGCAAACTTACCCGCGTGGTTGTCCCTGAGGGAGTGACGTTAATTGAGGACTCTGTCTTTGCAGGGTGCTCCGGCCTTACCACCGTGAGCTTGGGGCAGAATGTTACCTCGATTGGACGAAGGGCCTTTTACCAGTGCAGCGGTCTCATCAGCATCGACCTTCCGGAAGGGCTGACTACAATCGGCAGTGGCGCGTTCGATTTCTGCATCAGCATGGAGAGCCTGACCATCCCTGCCAGTGTGACGTCGATTGGCAGTTCCGCCTTCTACAACTGCAGGAGCCTTGTCAGCGTGACGATTCCAGCAACTGTATCCTCGCTCGGGGATCAGGCGTTTGCGCGCTGTATCGCACTCACCGATCTCCATATATCCGAAGGCATCACGTCGCTTGGGTTTGGAATGTTTCTTGGGTGTTTTGCCCTCGAGAGGGTGGATCTTCCCGAGAGTATTACCTCGCTCGGAGATGTCGCGTTCATGGACTGCCGCGCTCTCACCGTTGTGAACTTCCTGGGGTCCGCTCCCTCGGTCGGACGGCTTCCATTCGGGTTCTCGGGCGGTCAACCCAGCCCTCCGGGGCTGGAACGAGCCGCTTCTGTCCAACCTCCTGTCTCTTATACACATCTCCGAGCCCACGAGACCGTACTAGATC
>CAWWCX010000714.1:0-1592 GCA_963935445.1 uncultured Roseibacillus sp. | reverse complement strand
AGGACTGCCCGGCCGGGTCGTAGTAATCGGCCCACTTGTAGAGAGCGGTCAGGGCCGCATCGGGTCCGTCCCAGGTTCCCTTGGCGGGATCTTTGAGAAGGGGCTTGAGGGAATGTCCGTCGAGGGGACGGCCCTTCGCATTGAGGGTGGTGCCGGCGGGAAGCCCGCAGAGGTCGAGGAGGGTTGGATAAAGGTCCACGAGGGAAACCGGCAGCTCACAGGATCCGCCCGCCTTGCTCACCCCGGGGGCGCGGATGATGAAGGGCACCCGGGTGGATTCCTGCCAGAGGGAATTCTTGTAGAGGTAGTCCTTCTCCCCCATCCCCCAGCCGTGGTCGGAGGTGAAGACGATGATGGTATTGTCCTTGAGGGGTGAGGAGTCCACCGCCTTGAGAACCTGGCCCACGAGGTCATCGACACTGGCGACCGAGGCGAGGTAGGCCTGGATGAACTTGCGCAGGGCGAGGTCCCGGTCCCCCTTGAAGGACTTGATGAGAGAGGAATACATCTTGTGCCCCCGGTCGTCAGAGCGGTCGTCGCTGCCCGGGGCAAGGGTGCCCTTGAAGGTATCCTCCACGTCCCCGGGGAGGATGTCGGGCAGCTTGATGGACTCGAGGGGGAAGAGGTCGAAATACTTCTGCGGAACAATGAGAGGGGTGTGGGGGCGGATGAAGCCCAATCCCATGAGGAACGGCTTCCCGGATTCGGCCAGTTCCCCCAGTTTCTCCACCGCCCAGCTGGCATTCAGTTCGTCGCCGGTGGGATCCCGTTCAGTCTCTGAGTGATACTTCAGCTCGCGCCTGCCCGCCCAGTTTCCGGTGCGCCACTTGAAGCGGCTGCCCTCCAGGTTGCGCAGAGCTCCAAAGGAGCCGTCAACCGCCCCGAAGTCGTCCCGGAAGGGGCTCGGGATATCCGGGTGGGCCACGTCGGCCTTCTGCCCGTCGTTGGCAAAGGGACCGTAGTCCGAGAGGTAACCAAACTCAGACCACTGGTTGCGTCCCCGGTTGTGCATGATCTTGCCGGTTCCAAGGGTATGGTAGCCGTGCTGCCGGAAATGGGCCATCAGGGTGCGGGAATTCCGAAGGACCTCATAGCTGTCCCACGCGGTGAATCCGAAACACCCCGAGGTATGGGGGTAGAGCCCGGTCAGGAAGCTGGCCCGTGACGGATTGCAGATGGGGATATTGCAGTGGGCCTGGGTGAAGGAAACCCCGGACGCGATGAGGCGCCGGATGTTCGGGGTCCGGGCCTGGGGGTGCCCCCCGAGGGTCTCGACGTAGTCGTTGAGGTCGTCACAGACGATGAGGAGCACGTTGGGCTTTCCCGCACCGCTGGCGGATTGCAGGAGAAAGATCAGGGGAACAAGTCGGAGGAGGATACGCATGGCTTCCGTTCGCTTCGGGCTGGACCATCCCACCAGGGGGGACGGCCCAGAAATAGCCTGCCGGGCGGGGAGTGCAAGCCGGGTGCTCCCCCGGGCAAGGGATGCCCGCCGCGTCGGCTCCTTGTCCCCACGGGCATTGATGCTACCTTTCGGTCGTGCGCAGACTTCTCCCCTGCTCCCTGCCGGGCCCCAATCGTACTCTTTTCTT
>CAWWCX010000713.1:0-1599 GCA_963935445.1 uncultured Roseibacillus sp. | reverse complement strand
CAAACTGGAGGAATTCAAGTCCAGCGGGCGAAGCGCACCACGCTGAACAGCCAATTCAAAGACACCTTGCACACCATGAAAAGCCTTCTCCTTGCCAGCCTGCTTGCGTTTGGCGGCTCCATCCTCGCCGCGCCTCCCAACGTTGTGATCTTCCTCACTGACGACCAAGGCACCCTGGACGCCAACTGCTACGGGTCCAAGGATCTCTATACGCCCGCCATGGACCGCCTCGCAAGGACCGGAGTGCGTTTCACCCAGGCCTATGCTCACACCGTATGCTGTCCCGCCCGGGCCCTCCTCATGACCGGCCGGCATCCGCAGCGCTCCGGCGTGACCCATTGGACCCAGGGGGATCGCAAGGGTAGCGACAGCCGGAACCGCAACATGGCAGCCTCCGAGATCACCATCGCCGAAGTTCTCAGGAAGGCCGGCTATGCGACCGCCATTTTCGGGAAATGGCACCTCGGTGCCCGGGAGGGTCATGATCCCCTGGCCCAGGGATTCGACCACCACTTCGGGCACCTCGGCGGTTTCATCGACAACTACAACCACTTCTTCCTGCACGGGCAGGGCTTCCATGACCTCTACGAGGATAACGTGGAGATCTTCAAGCGTGACAGCTACTTTCCGGACCTCATGACCGGGCGTGCGCTGGACTACATCGACAGACACAAGAACAAGCCCTTCTTCCTCTACGTCGCCTTTAACATTCCCCACTACCCCGAGCAACACGACAGGAAGTTCGAGGAACGCTACAAGGATCTCCCCATGCCCCGGCGGTCCTACGCCCGCATGATCTCTACTACCGACGATCGCATGCTCCAGATCCTCAACAAGCTGGAGGAACACAAACTCCGTGAAAACACCATCGTGATCTTCATGAGCGACAACGGTCACTCCACTGAGGATGGCGCTCGGATCCGCAAGGCTCATAAGAGCGGCATGAAGGAGGGTCACTATTACCACGCCTTCGGGGGCGGGGGAAATACCGGCAAGTGGCGCGGAGCAAAGGGATCCTACTATGAAGGGGGCCTGCGAGTTCCCGCCATCGTCAGCTATCCTGCAGGACTTCCGAAGGGAGAAGTCCGGGATCAGGCCATCACCGCTGCGGACTGGTTCCCTACCATCCTTGAGCTTTGCGAAATCAAGTCCCCCCCGGTAACCCTTGATGGACACTCCGTCCTTCCGCTCATCCGAGACCCGAAAGCCCCCTCTCTCCACCAGACCCTGCACTGGGGCTGGGGCAACGGCTGGGCCGTTCGCCGGGGAAACTGGAAGCTCATCGGCAACGGCGGCACGCCACGGTTCCTCGGCAATCTATCTGGCGAAACTCCGGAAGCGAAAAACCACCTGTCTGAAAAGCCCAAGCTGGTGCAACAACTGTTTCAAGCTCATCAGCGCTGGCTGGAGGAAACCCGTCTGAGGTAAGGTCGCTCCGGATTCTCTTGCGAACGATTGACATGCAGGACGACGCACACCCTTATAAGGGTGCTATGACCCAGCTACGCGCGTCTCAGACCCTTGGCCTCTGCTGCATCGCAGTTGCCCTCAGCATCTCACTCTACCTCGCGTGGAACTCCGTGACAGGCGCCAATGTCG
>CAWWCX010000712.1:0-1604 GCA_963935445.1 uncultured Roseibacillus sp. | reverse complement strand
ACACTGCATATCGTCGGCAGCGTCAGATGTGTATAAGAGACAGGTTACTTACATAATAGTTTCCGCCTTGATGAACGATGCGCCCACGCTCCCGCACAACCCTCAGCCCAGCTCCATCCATGCCATAGTGCAAAACCCTGCCGGTATTGCTGAACTGGTAGCGGACCTCCAAGGCCGTGCTCCCTCCCCGGAGGTATACCTCTACGATTCGGGGACGGGCCGACATCACCCCTCTGGCCACAGGCTCACCCCGCACACCCGGCCTGGCTGCCAGGTAGAGTTCAAACTCCCTGATCATGCCCTTGCTGTTGGAAATGGTGGCGGGGAGATAGCGGATCCCGGTGACTTCGACCACTTTTCCCAGGTCGATCTGAATCTCGTGCGGAGGCGGATAGCCCTTCTCCTTCCAAGGCGTGTGCCACCACGTCACGATATCCTCATCAATCGCATTGTGCGGGTCCTCATAGCCGGACTTGGCGTAGCTGTCCACGGAGTGGATTCGCAGATGATCCCGTGCCAACGGCGCTCCGTCGGCCCCGAGCACCTGCAGGTCGGCAATCGTGGTGTAGTCCTGATTGTTTACCTCGGAGAGCGCCACGAGACGGAGATAGCGTCCACGGCCGGGGGGAATCCTGACCTCGAGATACCCACCCGCTGCTTCCACCGCACCCTCGGGCTCCCCCTCAATCTTCGGGATTCTCAAAGAATGTTCTGACAGGGTTCGGCCCGTCTGGAGATCGATCTCCAGATGCAAGGCCGTGCGCACGCGGGAAATGATCACAAGGTGAACGCTATCCTTCCCGGTTTGTAGACGCATCTTCTCCGGCGGCAGGAAACGACGCTCCCAGAGTTTCTTGCCAGTTCTCCCGTCAATGGCCAGCAAGCGCTGATTCTCCCGGTAGAAGAGAACAACATGGCCATTCGGAATGACCCGGTTCAGTTCCTTGGGAACCTGCTGGGTCCAGAGCGGCCTTCCTGTTCTCCCGTCATAGGCCCGCACCTGATTAGGCAGGCCTCGAAGATTCTGGGCCACCCGGTCGATCACCAGGAGACGTGCCCCTACGAAGTGCAATTCTGGCGACCACGCATCGGACCGGCGCTCCCAACGCAGGCCACCCCCCGGCCGGATCTCAAAACACTGTAGGCGTCCCTCCGAGTGCCCATACCCCAACCCATCGAGCGGGGATTCCGTCGGTGGCAGCTTCCCCCGCGCTGAACGACGACCCTCCATCCACTGGCTCATGAGGGCCTCGGGGCGATAGGGCCCATGCCACTCTAGCTCCGGATGCGGAGAAACGCCTCGATCCTGAGAGAGACGATCCGTGACCACAATCAGGTCCCGGCCCCTGACCGTGAAGGCCAGCACCTGCCCGGAATCGAGGCCCCAGGGCCTGCTTTCCACCTTGGCTCCCGTGCGGCCATCGAATCGGCACAAACCACCGGGTTGACCGACAAGAACAGCAGACCCTTCCAACTGGCAGCGACCAACTATCCGTTTGATGGGCCGGTACCAGCGGGCAACCCCGGTCCCTGTGTCCAACCCGGCCAGCACACCTCCTCCCCTGTCTCTTATACACATCTGACGCTGCCGACGATATGCAGTG
>CAWWCX010000711.1:0-1628 GCA_963935445.1 uncultured Roseibacillus sp. | reverse complement strand
CGGGTTGCCCGCACACCGGAAATCCCGATCTTTGGACCATGAACTTTCATCGCTGCCAGAGGGTTGGACTTTTGTTATTCCTGCTCTGTGGTGTCCCTGGGTTTGGCGGAGAACCGGTCTCGCTCTTCAACGGCAAGGACCTTGCCGGGTGGCAGGGAATGGGAGGGTCTCCAGACAACTGGGCTGTAAAGGAGGGCAACCTGACCTGCACCGGAGGCAAGGGTGCGCAGTGGCTGGCTACCAGCAGAGAGTATGGGGATTTTGATCTCAGTCTGGAGTTCAGTCTTCCTGCCAATGGAAACAGCGGGGTCTTTATCCGAGCTCCGCGGCAGGGAGCTCCCTGGGTGGCAGGGATGGAGATTCAGTTGCTCGACGACTACGGTCCGAAGTGGAAGAACCTGAAGCCGGACCAGTTTACGGGGGCGATCTATGCAGCTCTCGCTCCATCCAAACGGGCCACCAAGAAGGCGGGTGAGTGGCAGTCATTGCGCATCCGGTGCGTGGGGCGGATGTGTGCGGTCTGGGTCAATGGTGAGCAGGTGGTGAATGCGGATCTCGACAAACTGGCGAACGAGCACGGGAAGAAGGTGCCTGGATTGAAACGCAGGACCGGGTTGATCGGAGTGCAGAATCATGGGGACCCGGTATCCTTCCGCAGGATAGTGCTTGAGGAGGTGGACAAGTAACCGTAGCAGGGTTGATCCCTTTTACGGTCGAGAAACGTTCCATTGCCCATCCGTGGTGAGTTGAACGAGGACGGTCCCGATCCGGGCGCGCACGGCTCCATCCCTTTTCATCGTGGTTTGAATCCGGGCTGCGATCTCCCGGGCGCTTTCGTTCTCGTTGAAGGGGTGGAAGATGCTGAGCCAGTTTTTCTGCAAGCCTGCCTGCAGGGTAGTACGGGCGAAGGTGTTCCGGACGTCGTCTTTGCCGATGTCCTGTGAGGTGCGGTGTTCAACCTGTCCGATGACCTGGTCATCTTCCGGGTGGAGGTAGAGCAGGACGCGCTTTTTTTGTTTTTGCCACCACGAATGATCACGGGCGGGCGCATCGAACCAGTTGTTCCCCCTCTGGTTGTTTTTCCCGGCGGAGATGAGCCAGCAGGGGGAGGCCTGGTAGCCGTCCACATCAGAGCAGGGCAGGTAGCTGTCGCGCACGATCAGGTAGCCCTCGGCAGTCAGCACGGTTTCACGGGTCCATCGGCTGCGCGCACCGTAGTAATTGCGCATGGTGAAACGGCCGAAGGAGTCTCCACCCCGGTTTTCGGCCCGGAGGGCATCTCCTTGGAGGATCGCTCCTCGGTGCCAGAGGGGGGTGAAGTAGCGAGGCTTGGTACGAAGGTTGGGGATAATGGATCCTCTGCTGGGGCCCTGAAAGTCGTAGGAGATGCGGGTGTAATCAGTCTGGCCGTTGAACGTTTCGTCCAGGTTTTCAAGGATGAGGTCTATGGACGCGTCGCTCCCGAGGTCGGCCACCTCGAGGCAGGATCCCTCCCGCCGTCCCGGCTTGACGAAACGGCAGGCGGATTGGCGGAGGGCGTCCTGTAATTGCACCGTGTCCTCGCCGCGGCGTAGCTCGATCTTCAAGCTGTCTCTTATACACATCTCCGAGCCCACGAGACCGTACTA
>CAWWCX010000710.1:0-1633 GCA_963935445.1 uncultured Roseibacillus sp. | reverse complement strand
TGATCGAAGAGAGTCGGCTTGTCAACGAGTGGAGGGAATTACGTCTGAAGAGGGAATCCGTCCGGAGATTGTTCGATCTTTAAGGGGAGCAATACCGCCCTGTGTTGGAGAAACGAGGCGGGCGTTCTCTTCCTCCCGAGGTGCTCACGGACGAAGCTGCGCAGCGATGGCATGCCCACGAGGGCGCCAGAAAGCCGGCCCCTCGGCCGATGCCTCTCGCCGACTGGTGGGATTGCACGATGAGGTCCTCAGAAGGAATCCGAGCTGGCAACCTTGCAGCAGGAGTATGCTTGCCTGAAGAACAGGATTTGAGAGGGCCTTGATTGCCCGGCGGGGGCCTCGCAAGCTTGCTCGCAGGGTTTCCCGATTCTCGGTTGGAAGAAAGAAAGGGATGCTTGGTGGACCCTGGGGTCCATTGTTTTCCTGAGGGCGTCTCTTTAACGGTCAGCCGCGAAAGGGCGCGGTTTTGAGGGGTTCCGAAGGCGTTGGGGAAGTGTTCAGGCTTAAAGGTTTAACAGGCTACATGCGTCTTTCTGGTATGTGTATAAGTTGGTAACAGGTTGTTCTGAATGCCTTTGAATCCAGATATTAACAGTTCAAATCAGGGATTCGGGTCTTGTGAACAACTCGGGGGACGAAAGGTGGAGGCAAGGCTTGCAAGAGATTTGGAATGGTTTCTAGGTTGGGGTGATGAGCGGAAAGACGGCGTTGGCGCTGGAAGCGTGCCTTGCGCGTGGTGTGCGGGAGTTCGTGGTATGCGCGGGAGCTCGGAACGCCTGCCTGGTCCTGGCTGCCGCCCGGTCCGGTGCGAAGGTGTGGACTCATTTCGAGGAGCGTAGCGCAGGTTTCTTTGCGTTGGGGCGGGTGCGCGATACTGCGCGCCCTGTTGCGGTTGTTACCACCAGTGGAACGGCGGTGGCAGAATTGCTTCCAGCTGTGATTGAAGCTCATTACCAGGAGCGTCCCTTGATCGTCATCAGTGCGGATCGCCCCAAACGGTTTCGGGGAAGCGGAGCTCCCCAGGCGATTGAGCAGTCCGGATTGTTCGGTGTTTATGTGGATGGGGGTGATGACCTTGAGGATGAGAGTGACGAACCGTTGTTCGAGGGTTGGAGCGGGTTGCGGCCGTGGCACCTCAATGTCTGTCTTGAGGAGAATGAAGAGGTGCCGTCCGTCAAGTTGCCGGATGCGCTCCCGGAGCCGGCGCGGCGGCCGCGGGTGGCGGTCACTGACCTGGTTGGTTTTCTGGGGCATGACTGCTTTCGTGGAGTGGTGGTCCTGTTGGGAGGACTTGAGCCGGAGGAGAGAGAGGAGGCGTTTCACTTTCTCCAGCAGCTGGCCGTCCCGGTGATCGCCGAGGCGACCAGTGGATTGCGGGAAGCGCTTGGGAAGCTTGCCTTGACGGATGGAGACCGGCTTTTGCGGGAGCATGCCCCCGGCAAGATTCTGCGGCTGGGGGACGTTCCGGCCGGGCGATTCTGGCGGGACCTGGAAGACAAACCGGAGATCGAGGTGCTCTCTGTCTCCCGGACCGGATTCTCCGGTCTTGCCCGGGACTCGGTAATGATTACGGGCAACGTGCATGAGGTCTGTCTCTTATACACATCTCCGAGCCCACGAGACCGTACTAGAT
>CAWWCX010000709.1:0-1633 GCA_963935445.1 uncultured Roseibacillus sp. | reverse complement strand
CTCTATATCCTCGGGGTTCACTTCCGCATGCTTCATCGCCATCCGCATCGCCCGGGCGGGACCACTCCCATCCGGGGAAGGCGCACTGAGGTGGTGGGCATCCGCGCTGACTCCATAGCCCGCCAGCTCGGCATAGATCTCCGCCCCGCGCTTCCGGGCATGTTCAAGCTCTTCAAGCATCAGGACACCGGCACCTTCTCCCATCACAAAACCATCCCGGTCCACATCAAAGGGCCGCGAGGCCCGCTCAGGCTCGTCATTACGCCCTGTCAGGGCGCGCATGTTACTGAAACCAGCCAGACCCATTGCCTGGATGGAGGCTTCGGAACCACCCGCCAGAATTGCGTCCGCATCACCAAACTTCAGGATTCGCCAGGCTTCACCCACTGAGTTGTTGGCGGTCGCACAGGCGGTCACAATCGACATGTTGGGGCCTCCAAAACCATACTCCATGGAGATCATTCCAGCCGCTATATTCGCAATCATCATCGGGATCACAAACGGGCTGACCCGTCCGGGACCCTTTTCCATGAGAACCCTGTGCTGCTCCGCCAGAGTGCTCAAGCCACCGATTCCACTGCCCACCATCACCCCGATCCTCGTCCGGTCCACTGCCTCGGGATCCAATCCGCTGTCAAGGAGGGCCATCCGGGCTGCTGGAATGGCAAATTGCGTGTAGCGATCAGAGCGTCGCGCGTCCTTCGGGTTCCTGTAGAACGCTTTGGGATCGAATCCCCGCACCTCCCCCGCAATCCTGCAGGGATAAGGAGAGGGGTCGCACTGCTCGATTGTGGCAATTCCCGAGCGCCCCTCCTTCAAACCCTCCCAGGTTGTTGCAATATCATTTCCGAGGGGGCTGACAGCACCCATCCCAGTCACTACAACTCTCCGTCCAGACATAAGATAAGCAAATCGGGGCCCTGACAGGCCCGGAATGGACCTAAACCGCCCGAAGACCTTTCGCAAGTCTCATCCCAGTCTGCGGTCCCGTCCCTGACGAATAAAGCTCCCGCACCTCGGACAAGGCTGCACCACATCACGACCTTCCAAGCGGTGAACAGACCCACAGATCCGGCACCGGACGACGTCCCGCCGCACTCCTTTCGACAACCGCCGTTCTCTCAGCTCCTCCCGCAGGATTCCCAATCCAACCACTGCCGCACTCAGGAGCAGGATTGCCGTAAAAAACTGCGGTATGCCAATGTCAATCATTGCCTTGCTCCAAGCCGGGCTTCCGCCCCCTCACATGCACCTCAATATCTCCCCACACCAGATTCTCCGTTCCAATTGCTAACCTCTGGGCACGCAACCAACGGGAAATAATGGCATCAAGCACGGAATCCCCCGCACCGAGGGGCTGGCAGGTTTCGATTATTCCCCGCCTGTTGACCGCCACCCGGAATCGCCTCTCCAATCCCAGTAATTCACGAGGCCGCAGGGCCTCACGATCATCCCCCTGCGCATCACCAATAAGAGCATGCACCGGACTCGTGGGAGGAGGGTTCCCCCAACGCTCCCGTAGTGAAGCACTGGCTTCCGTGAAAAGATGAGCCTCCACTTCGGTCCGGGCTGCGGACCGCTCCATCTCCCTCTTCACTTCTGGCAGCGGTGGTCGAAGCGGATCCAGAATCGG
>CAWWCX010000708.1:0-1638 GCA_963935445.1 uncultured Roseibacillus sp. | reverse complement strand
CACTGCATATCGTCGGCAGCGTCAGATGTGTATAAGAGACAGCTCCCAGGCTTCCCGCCCGTCGCGAGCCTCAATCACCCCGCACCCCATCTCTTCAATCTCGCCCTTCAGGAAATGCCTTAACCCGCTCTCATCCTCCGCGATGAGAACAAGCTCCTTCCTCGCTGTGTCATCCACGCCGGGCCTCACGCGGGCGACAGGATCGAGTGGCGAGGCCCGCCCCGCCTCCCTGCTGCCGAGGGCCCCTTCAATCCGAGCCCGGCTGTGGAGCTCAGTCAGCGGGTCTTCGTCATCCACCGTGCTCTCGCCGGGCGCGGAGGGGAGAGGAAGGAGGGGCACGGAAATCGTGAAGGTCGTCCCCTTCCCGTATTCACTCTGAATATCAACCGTTCCCTCCATGGACTCGATCAGGCTCTTGACAAGGGCGAGGCCAATTCCGACCCCGCGGTGCTTCTTGGCTGCCGAGGTATCTGCCTGCCAGAAACGCTCGAAGGCGGAGTTGACCTGATCCTCCCGCATCCCGACGCCGGTATCGACCACCTTCAGGGAGAGCGCATCCTCCCCGATTCCAACGGTAATGGAAACCTCCCCCCTCGCCGGAGTGAACTTGATGGCGTTGACGACCAGGTTCAGGACAACTTTTTCCAGGCAGTCGCGATCGAGGTAGACCTCTTCCTCTTTCCCACAGGTCGCCTGCCACTGCAGCCTGATTCCCTTCCGATCCGCCACGGGCTGAAGATTGCGACCCAGCCCGTCGATGAAGGTGTAGGGCTTGAATTGCTCCGGGCGGACGGGCATCTCCCCGCTGTCGAGGCGCACGAGGTCGAGCAGGTCGTTGATAAGGCGCAGGAGGCGCATTCCGTTTTCCTCGAGCCCCTGAACCATCTCCCCGAGTTGCACGTCGTTCCGGACCGCATTCAGCGCATGCATCTTCTCAATCGGCGCGAGAATGAGGGTCAGTGGAGTCCGTAGCTCGTGGCTGATGTTGGCAAAGAAGCGGGTCTTTGTCTCGTCCAGCTCCTGGAGCTTGCGGTGGTTCTCAGCCAGTTCTCGTTGCTGGGTGCCCACTTCCTCCCGCAGGCAGAATTCAGCAAACCGCAGGCGGTTGTAGAAAAAGAGGCCGAGACAGGCGAAGGTCGCGGTTACAAAGAGAAAGAAGAGCGCGACACTGATGCTCTCCACGCTCGTGGCCGTCCAGAAGGCGACCCCGAGGTAACCCCCGATGCACAGCATGGAATTGATCACGCCGTCGACGCAGCTCCAGCGCAGCAACAGGACCGTCCCCACCATGACGAGGTTCAGCCCGGCATAGTAGGGGCTCTCTCCGCCCCCCGTTTCCACAAGCATCCATTGCACCGTAACCATGCAGAGCAGGGCGATCATGTGCCCGAGGATTCGCTGACCCGCACGCGTGCGGGCATGTCTCAGGAGGAAGCCCACCGTGACCAGCCCGATTACGCAGCCCAGCCGCAGGAGGAAGAGCTTGGTGACAACCCCCTCAAGATCCGGGTTGCTCGTGTTGCCAAAAGCCACCAGGTCCATCGCGGCACCCAGGAAGATGGCCCCCGCGGCAATGATGGAGCCGCGGCGATAGTTCTGGAGCCGAAGCTCCCGCTCCTGCTCCTCAAAGCGGGCCTC
>CAWWCX010000707.1:0-1649 GCA_963935445.1 uncultured Roseibacillus sp. | reverse complement strand
CTGCGTAGACTTGGGCAGTTCCATCAAGAAAAGAGACCCGACGATTGTAGGCTGTGTGCGCGAAACCCAGCCCCCACGCTACACTTCCTGGCTGCATTGACCCATGCGCCTCCACGATGGCCCCGGAGACCTTCTTCACGAAAAACTCGATATATTCTCCCACCGTCATGATGCCTTCGTCCTCGGGCAGGATGAAGTTGTCGCGCATCACAACCGGGGCCTGGTGGGTATGTGTCGTGCTGATGAACACCTTGGCTGGATCCAGGCCGGGAATCCGACCCACCAACTGCCGCCGCACCGCTTCGATCATTTCCATGGGGAGATGCACGAGGTCCGCACTCACCATGACCGACCGTTCCACCAGGCTGTCGCCCTGCCGTGTTTCCAGGATCACCACCGCAGCGGTAATCGGGGTCTCCACCCCATCCGATATCCGGAGGTGAAAGGCCCCCTCCAGGGCCACCGGCTGATCGGGCGTAATGCTCGTTTCCGCCGTGCCGATATACAACCGTGCTGCCTGCAACCCATCCCCCCGGGCGGAGACGAGACCGAGGATCAGAGAGAGCGCGAGAGAAGAGAGAGCAACCTGGATCATGGCGACCGGAAGTTCGACCACGACGGAGCCCCGGCGGTCAACTTCCAATCCCCCAAGAATCCGTTACGGGACCCGGCTGACTCCCGGTCCCCGGGGCTTCCCGCCGGCAAAGCCTCCCGAATCCATTCCCATGCAGCCTTCCCCTGAGATCACGCGAGCGGCATTGACACCAATCCCGTGTCACGGCAAGAAGGTGTAACATCCCGGATTGATCGGGACCATGCTCATGCCAGTCAAGCCCATCAACCGTCGCCGTTTTCTCGCTACCAGCTCCTCCGCCACCGCAGGCATCCTGACTACCGCACCTCAGATCCTGCGCGCCCGGGGAAAGGTGTCCGCCAATGAAAAGCTGAACATCGGGGTGATCGGATCCTCCGGCCAGGGAGGATACAGCATCGGGCAACTTCAGGATATCGCCAACATTGCGGCCCTCTGCGATGTCGACGAGAAACGACTCGGCCCGGTAGCGCAGAAATACCCGCGGGCCCGGACCTACAAGGATTTCCGTAAGCTCGTCGAGCAGAAGGACCTCGACGCAGTGGTGGTCGCGACCCCGGACCACACACATGCGGTGGCCAGCGTAGCCGCCATGCGCGCCGGCAAGCACGTCTACTGCGAAAAACCCCTTGCGCGGACCGTCTCCGAAGTCCGCATCGTGACCGAGGTCGCACGGGAAACGAACCGGGTCACCCAGATTGGGACCCAGATTCACGCAGGAGCGAATTACCGGCGCGTTGTGGAACTCATCCGGACCGGGGCGATCGGGGAGGTCCGCGAAGTTCACGTCTGGGTTGGTGGGGGCTACGGTGGCAAGGACCGCTACAAGTCGTTTCCCCCTGTTCCCCCGCACCTGGACTGGGACCTCTGGCTCGGCCCCATCGAGGAGCAGCCCTACCATCCGGACTGGGCTCACTTCAACTGGCGCCACTGGTGGCATTTCGGCGGCGGCACGCTGGCCGATATCGGGTGTCACTACATGGATCTCCCCTTCTGGGCCCTCGACTTGAGCCCTGTCTCTTATACACATCTCCGAGCCCACGAGACCGTACTAGAT
>CAWWCX010000706.1:0-1664 GCA_963935445.1 uncultured Roseibacillus sp. | reverse complement strand
TCTAGTACGGTCTCGTGGGCTCGGAGATGTGTATAAGAGACAGGTGTAGACGTGGAGGGAGCCGTCGCTGATTCCCGAGCCAAGCAGGAACATGGAATTGTCGAGGAGCGTCCCTTCTCCCTCCTTCACCTCGGCCATCTTCGACACAAGGGTTGCGAACTGCTGGACGTGGAACTGGTCGAGGGCCTCGAGCTTGGTGCGGACATGATCGTGGCCCTGCCCGTGGGTCATCCCATGGTGGTCAACCGGCTTGTCAAAGAGTCCGTGCACCGTGAGCGGGGAACCCCACCTTTCGGGACTGCTCATGATGGAGCAGACGCGGGTAAGATCGGTGCGGAAGGCAAGGATCATGAGGTCGCCCATGACCTGAATGAACTCGTCCCGGGTCATGGCCTGCCATGGCTTGGAAGGAGGAGCGACCTTGAGCTTGTCGATCTCGGCCTGGCGCCTGGTTACGCGTTCGATCTGCTTTTCAACGGTCCGGACGGATTCCATGTATTCGTCGAGCTTCCCCCGGTCGGTCACGCCGAGATCCCGGTCGAGAGACTTGGCGTCATCCATCACGAGGTCGAGGACGCTTCCGTGCTCCTGGTGCTCCCTGACCGCGAACAGTCGGTTGAAAACGGCCTGGGGGTCGCGCAAAGAGCGCGCCACATGCCCGTGACCATACCAGGAGATATTGTCGAAATAGACCGACTCACGGTTGTCCTCGTAAGGGTTGCAGCTCAGTTCGAGGGAGCGGAATGCGGTATGCTTACCGGCCTCCTCGGCCATGATCTGGTCGACGGTCTTCTTGAGGGGATAGCCGGCGGGAGAGAGTTCGTCAGGTGCGGCACTGCTGAGCCAGCAGGCCCCGGCCTGGGCGTGTCCATCGGTCCCTGCCACCTTGACCCGGTCGAGCTTGGTGTAGAGCGAGATGTGGTCGCGGACTGATTCGAGGGGCTTGAGGCTGGGAGAGAGGGTGAAATTCTTTCCCTCGTCCACCGGATGCCACGCCCTCTGCACCACGCCATTGGGAATATAAAAGAAGCCGGCGCGCACGGGGGGTCTGGCCTTGGAGGTGCCGGCGGCATAACCACGGCTCTGCATGATCTCGAGCAGCGGGAGGGCGAGGGTGGCCCCGGCCCCGCGGAGGACGGCACGGCGGGAAAGAGTTCGTCGCTTCAGAATCATGGTTTCTTCGTGGATGGGCTGGCGGGCAACGCCAGCTGGTTCGTTTTGTGCAGGAAAGGATAGCTTGTAGCTATCTCGGAGACAACGGTGGAAAATTGACCTTTTTTCGCCATGGCCTTCTGAACGATCCGGTCTATCGCGGGCTTGTCAGAGAGGTCGAGTTCCCGGCCGAGGGCGTAGGCGAGGAGGTGTTCGGAAAAGGCCCTGATGAACCATTCGGGATTTGCCAGCAGCGCGTCCTTTAGTCCGATGACATCCTGAAAGCGAGCCTGCCCGAAGAGAGTCCCACTGGCATCGATGGGCAGGCCGGAGCGGTAGGAGTCGCGCCAGCGGCCGATGGCATCGTAGTTCTCCAGGGCGAAGCCGAGGGGGTCGATCTTCTGGTGGCAGGAGACACAGCTTTCGTTCTCCTGGTGCGCCACGAGACGCTGTCTCAGGGTCTGGCCCCTGTCTCTTATACACATCTCCGAGCCCACGAGACCGTACTAGAT
>CAWWCX010000705.1:0-1678 GCA_963935445.1 uncultured Roseibacillus sp. | reverse complement strand
CGACATAACCGCCCTCCCCCCGGCCTTTCTGGTCCCCTCCTGAGCAGAAAGCCTTTTCCCCTTCCCCGCAGAGGATCACCACCCCGACTCCCTCATCCTCATGAGCCAATTCGAAAGCTCGCAATAATTCCTTCACGGTCTGGGGACGAAAGGCGTTCCGCACCTCCGGCCGGTTGATAGTCACCTTGGCGATCTGCCCGTCTTCGCTCTTTTCGTAGCGAATGTCTTCAAATTCAGCTCCGGAAATCCAGTTCACAGCGGGATCATGCCGCTGCTCCCGCCCACTGCAACTATCGATTGACCAAGTCCAACAGGTGTTCAACGCAGTTCGCGAACTCGCCCGGGGCCTCCCATGGCACACGGTGACCGGCCCCGGAGACCTCCAGATGGAAAGCGCGCGGCATCCCCGGCCAGATCTCCCCCGCGAGGGCATTGAATTTCCCATCCCTCTGCCCGCACACCCAGACGATGGGGAGATCCAATGCAGCGAGATCATCTCTCAAGTCGGCCTGCTTGCCAAGCGACCACGAGGTAAAGCCCCGTGCCACCGCGATCCGCCTCTTCTCCAACGGCCCTCGATCCCCCAGAGAAGAAATGAACCGCCCCTGCAGGATCGCCTGAGACTCCCACTCTTCCACAAAATCCCGCCAGGGAGCAGTCAGGGCCCTGCCGGCCCATTCGGCATCGCCCGCCATCCGGAGCACACGATCTTCCTCATTCCGCAATCCCGGATGGGTCGAAACGAGCACAGCTCCCTTCCATACCTCACTGGCTTCCAGCAACGCGTGCAAAGCGAGGCGTCCCCCCATCGAATAACCCAGCAGAACCGGCGGCACCTTTTCCCTCCGGGCTTCCTCGCATAGTTGCTTCCCGAATTCCTCGAAACTGCAATCCCCCTCTTCGAGGCAGCTCCAAAGATCGACGGCCCGCACCGCATGCCCGGCCTCAAGCATGCGCTCCACAAAGTCATTCCAATCGGCCGCCTGGCCCACCGCTCCATGCAAAGCCCAGATCATCACCGTTCCCAGTTCTTCCAGAAGTCCGCTGTTTGCTCCTTGCTTGGTCGCAATTCAAGAACCAGCGGGCGCTCCCGCGGCTCCACTTCAAACCCATCCCGCTCGGTCACAAGCAGGTAGTCCAAGTCCCACAGGCGCGCCCAATCCTCGAACCCATGCTGGTGTGCATTGGCCATGAGCCTTCTCTCATCCTCATTCAGATCACGTAACCCCGGCAACCGCTCGAAAATACGGCCACCTCCGTTATTGATAACCACGAGGATTCTGCCTCGGCCCCTGACTTGGGAAAGCCAGGAAGGGGCCACGAGGTCATAGAGGGCCGTCAGATCCCCGAAAACACCCCAGGCATTATTCTGCCCCGCACTTCCACCCAGCCACGCCGAAAGCTGGCCATCGATTCCATTTGCGCCCCGGCTGGCCTGGACCTCGCTTACAGGAGATCCAACCTGGGCGAAGAGATTCCATTCCCGCACGGGAAGACTGTTTCCCAGAAACACACTTTCCCCTGTCGCTGCGTAGGCCGAAAGGAGGCGCACAAGACCGGGCTCGCTATCAGGGTAGCGCTCAAGAAGCTCCTCCAGGAGACCACGCCGCCGCGCCGAAGCCGGGAAAAGGTCGAGAACATCTCCGATCAGCGGTGCCTCTCCCAGACCTTTGAGCAC
>CAWWCX010000704.1:0-1685 GCA_963935445.1 uncultured Roseibacillus sp. | reverse complement strand
AGCCGAACAGCGCTTATTTCGAGGCCATGGGCCCGGAAGGCCTCGCCATGCTGAAGCGTGTGATCGGGCGGATCCCGGATGGTGTCCCGGTTATCCTGGATGCCAAACGCAGTGATATCGGGGAAACTCAACGCCGGTATGCGCAGGCGTGCTTTGAGTTTTTTGAAGCGGATGCCGTGACGATCAACCCCTTCATGGGTTATGATTCGCTGGAGCCCTTCCTCGATTACGAGGGGAAGGGGATTTATCTTCTGGCGGTGACCTCCAATCCAGGCAGCGCGGACCTGCAGCGCAGGGAAAGCGGGGGGCGGAAGATCTTCGAGTTCGTGGGCGAGTTCGCCGAGCGGGCACTGGCCGAGCAGCGAGCCGTGGATGTCGGACTGGTGGTCGGGCTCACTAACGCCGCGGAGGAGGTTTTGGCTGGCTTGCCCGATTCCCCGCTTCTCATTCCCGGACTCGGGGCCCAGGGCGGAGACCTTTCGTCGCTTGCGGGGAGTGTCCGGAGCGCTCCCAACGTGGTGAACGTCTCGCGTGGCGTGCTTTACGGAGACGAGGGGACCCCCGGAGCGCGAGCGGACCACTATGCGATGGAGATTTCCCGCGCGCTCAGGGGTGCGTGCTGACGCAGGCGGTTTTCGGGGAGGCAGACAGGTGATTTATTCCAGGCAGTGATGGGGGAAGGTAATCGCAGAAGACTGGCGCGCGATTATGCGGGATTGAAGCCGACAAGCGGCTGGCCCGAGCGGAACTATCGTTACCTGCGCCACCGGCTGGTACCCCAGATTTTCAGGAAGCAGGAGGGAGATTCCCGTTGTCCCCAGCTGGAGGCGCCACCGGCAGGCAAGGTGCGGGTGACCTGGATCGGGCATGCCTCGTTCTTTGTCCAGTTTTCAGACCACTCGGTCCTTTTCGACCCGAACTGGGCAAAGTGGATGGGACTCGTCAAGCGTTTGCAGCATCCCGGTATTCTGCTCGAGGATATGCCGGAGGTTGATCTCGTGCTTGTGTCGCACGCTCACTTCGACCACCTGCACAAGAAATCGCTCAGAGGGATTGAGGCCCGTGATGGAATCATTGTGCCGAGGGGTAGTGGCGATCTGGTCAAGGGGCTGGGTCTTGACCCGGTGGTCGAAATGAAGATCTGGGAGGAGGGCCTGCATGGAGGCCTGCGTGTTGTCCATACGCCGAGTCACCACTGGGGTGCCCGATTCGGCCACGACACTCACCGGGATTACGGGGGTTTTCTGGTGGCGACCGGCCAGAGGACGGTCTTTCACTGCGGCGACAGCGCCTATTTCGGGGGATTCAAGGAGATTGGGTCCCGTGAGCAGATCGATATCGCGCTCATGCCGATTGGTGCTTATGAGCCCCCGAGTGGACGTGACGTGCACATGAATCCGGAAGAAGCTCTCACCGCCTTTGAGGATCTTGGCGCAGGCCTGATGATCCCAATGCACTATGGGACGTTCATGCTCAGCAATGAGCCGCCCGAGGAGCCGCTTGAGAGATTGCGGGCGGAGGCCGCCCGACGAGGTCTGTCGGGGCGGGTGTTAGTGCCCGAGCCCGGGGTAGGACTGGAATTGTGAGATGCCCTCCGGCGCGGAGGCCGTCCTGCCGGGCTGAAGTGATTCGGCTGGTCGCTGTCTCTTATACACATCTGACGCTGCCGACGATATGCAGTGTGT
>CAWWCX010000703.1:0-1685 GCA_963935445.1 uncultured Roseibacillus sp. | reverse complement strand
AGATCTAGTACGGTCTCGTGGGCTCGGAGATGTGTATAAGAGACAGCAGTCGAGGGGCACTCATGAACATGACCGCGACGGCGCCCCACAAGTCGCTGCCGGTATTGCTCAATCCGGAAAATGCCTACAACGCCTTCTTCAGTGTGGCAGCCGGGGGAAAGGCCGAGCGCCGCTTTCACCTGAAGCGTAACCTGCTCGACTACATGGTCGAGGACATCAAGAAGGCGCAGAAGCAGCTGGGCCCGGTCGGCGGAGTCGAAATCGAGGCCTATCTCTCCGCCTTCGATGAGCTTGCCAGACGCCAGGACAGTCTCCTCAGGAATCGCAAAGTCCTCGCGAGGTCGATTAAGCCGATGGACAACCGGTTCACCTCCGAAGTGGCGACGGAACGCATGGAAGCCCAGTTCGAAATTGCGGCCACCGCCCTTATCGGGGGGCTCAGCAACGTTGCGACCATTACCTGCTCGGCCACCGAGTATAACGTGCAGCCTTATCTTGGCATCGGGATCGAAGATACCCTCCACTCCATCGGGCATAGCGGGGGGAACAGCCGGGATGCCAAGGGCACCGCTTCCTACCTGAAGTACCGTGGCTGGCTGTTCGGAGTCATGGCGCGCATGGTGAAACGTCTTGAGAGTATTCCCGAGGGGGCCGGAACCATGATGGACAATACCGTCATCGTATTCATGAGCGACGCTCCGGATACCCACCATTCAACAGCTTATGAATGGCCCCTGGTGATTCTGGGTAATCTCAACCGTGCCCTCAAGCTGGGTGGACGCTACCTCAGCTATCCAGGTCATGGGAATGCAGGGCACCGCACGGTTGGTTCCTTTTACACCACCCTGCTGAGAGCGGCCGGTGTGCAGGCAGGCTACTTCGGCGGAACCGACAGTGCGCTCTCCCCGGAGACACAGCGGGGGCCCCTTCCCGAACTGCTGGCATGATGCGCTCCCGCTACTCTTGGAGCTGGATTGCCGTGTCGTGTGTTCTGGCCGGCAGCGTGGCAGGCCAGGACCGGGAATTCCGCCAGGCTCTTCTTCTTGATGCGAGCGGGAACGGCCGGAATGCGGCCAGGATTGAGGCTCTCGAGAGGGAGCTCAAGGCGCAGGGGTTTACGGTAACCTTCGTTCGTGACGCGAGGAAGAACGGTTGCCGTGCCTACGCGGCCTTTCGACGTGGCCTGGCCCCTCACGGCAAGAGTCTCCTCTACTACTGCGGCGATCTCGAGGTCCGGAAGATCAATCGCCAGCGCCGACATCTTCTGCAGCTCGGCGGCCATGTGCCTTCAGCCGGCAGGGGAACGAATGGAAGCGTGCCCGACGAGCGCATGCTCGAGGCCGTTCCCGCGGTGAGCGCGCAGCATCTCATGGTCCTGGACCTCGAAAACGTCCGCGACCTTGACCAAGATGGCGCCACCTACCTCAAGGCCCTCGACAACGGGCGTTTCCTGAGACTCAACCCCGCCCAGGAGGAGTCGATTTCGATCTATTTCAGCAGGGAAGGGGGCGCGGGAGCGGACTTGGCCAAAATACTGGCCGATAGCTTCGCCAGAGGGGGGCATACCCACAATCTCCTTTCTCCTCATTGCGCGCTTACGCTGGGCGCGGGCAAGGCATTCAGCCTGCGCCGGAAAATGCTTCCTGTTGTTTCTCCTCCGGGAACGCTTGTTGCCGGAGAGTCGG
>CAWWCX010000702.1:0-1686 GCA_963935445.1 uncultured Roseibacillus sp. | reverse complement strand
TTAACCCTCAGCGCGTGGATCCGGCCATCCAAGACAACGCAAAAGTGGCAGACCATCATGCGCCGCGAGGATTCATGGAGACGCCAGTTGCTCGCCATGGGTGGCACTGATGGCACCTGGGGAATATGGATGGGAGCCGGGATCGGGGGGCGCTATGTTGAATTCGGGGCTTCCGTCGCACCGAATCTGCTCCGGGACGGGCAGTGGCACCACGTCGCGGGTAGCTTCAATGGAAGGGAGATCAACATCTACGTGGATGGGAAGCAGGTCGGACGCAGGCCAATCGAGGGAGAACTCTATACCCGCAGCATGAAACCCATGAGTATCGGGGCCTCGGGAGACGAGCCTTTTCTCGGTGACCTGAACGATGTCCGCGTGTTTCGGTCCGGATTGGAGAAACATGAGATTCAGGAGCTCGCAAAGGGCAAGGAGGATGTCGCGGGAAAGGAAATGGTGGGGAGCTGGAGACGGAAGGAGACCGTGAAAAGGGATCCTGAACTCGCTCCTGAAGTTGTGGCACATGAACGGATCCGGAAATTTCTTCTCAAGGCGTTCCGGTCTCCTCCTGATGAGGCAACACTCAGGTTGTACACGGGCTACTTTGACAGGAAGTACAAGGAAAGCGGCGACTTCACGACGAGCATGAAGGAAGTTGTCTCCGGGGCCCTGGCTTCGCCGAGATTCATCATGGTGCACAACAGCGACCATGGCCAGTTTTCGAAGAATCATGATTTGTTCAACCTGGCCACACGGCTGTCCTTCTTCCTCTGGAGCTCCATTCCTGATGACGAGTTGCTGCGATTGGCGGAGGAGGGAAAACTCGATGACGCCGATGTCCTGGAGGCGCAGATCATGCGAATGCTCAACGATCGCCGGGTAAAGAACTTCTGCGACAGTTTTGCTCCGCAATGGCTCAAGATCAACAACCTGGTCTCTGCCTCTCCTGACTTCAAGAGACACCGTGAATACTACTTCGGGGGCGACGATAAGATATCATACAAGAGGGGTATGCACATGATGCTGGAGACGCTTCTCAACTTTGAGACGGTGTTCATCGAGAACAGGCCCATCATGGAGTTGATCGATTCCGACTTCACCTATCGCAGTCACTTGCTCAGCGAATGGTATCAGGGAAGGGCCGCGACCTATCCGATCAACGTCAATCTTCGGGATATCGAGTTCACCCGCACTCCGCTGACAGACAGGAGGTACGGGGGCGTCATGACGACAGGGGCCGTCATGGTCATGACCTCGGGACCGTTCCGCTCATTGCCCATTACCCGGGGATCCTGGGTTTCCTCGGTTATCTTCAATGACCCGCCGAAGCCCCCGCCGGACAATATCCCCGACCTTGATGCAGACGATGAAACGCTGCAGGAGGAAGGCCTGACCGTCAGGCAGAAACTCAAACAGCACAGTGAGGACTCCCAGTGCGCAGGATGCCACAAGAAGATCGATCCGCTGGGGTTCGCTCTGGAAAATTACGATTTGCTGGGTCGCTGGAGAGATAATTACCGAACCGGCTTGAAAGTGGATTCCAGCGGAATATTATTCGGCAAACATGATTTTACGGACGTTGCCGGGTTCAAGGATGCGATCCTTGCAGAAAAGGACAGGTTCGCCAGGGCGTTCATCAAGCACCTTCTTTCGTTCGGACTGGGACGGGAAATGATGCCTTCAGACCGT
>CAWWCX010000701.1:0-1687 GCA_963935445.1 uncultured Roseibacillus sp. | reverse complement strand
CGTGGGCTCGGAGATGTGTATAAGAGACAGACCCTCGACTACTCACACCCGCCCGTTCTCACTCGGATTGAGGCCCTCCGGAACGCTCCGCTGGATTCCGTTACATGAACAAGGCTCTCCTGACGCATCTGGGATCCGCCATCGCAGGAGTCCTCGTTCTCCTCTTCATCCCGGGCGTTTCAAAACGCCTTTTTCATGACAAAGGCACCATCCCTCACCTCTCAACCCCTCCCCATAAATCCACGCGATCATCTGCACGCCCTTCAGGTGACGCTCAACCTTCTCCATTCCGGAACGCCCCGGAAGAGCAACCGGGGAAGGACAGCCTCGAAGCGCTGCTCGCTATCGCAGACATCAGGATTCCCTCCCGTCCGGAACTGGAATCATACCTGGCTGCCAACAACCACCCGGCTGAGGGATATCTCGCAGCAGGAATGATCCTGCAGGATTCCGGCCTCATGCGAGAAGCACTCACCCGGGATTCCTCCAATCCTCACATTCTCTTTGCTCTCGCCTCCCGAGACGACTTTCCAGCCGCCGATCGTATCGAATGGGCCCGGCAACTCCTCGAAGAGCAACCCCGAAACCCACTCGCTTCCTATCTCCTTGCCTCCCTCACGTGGGATGACCGCTCCAAGGATTCAACTCTTGAGTCTCTCGTGAAGATCGACAGTCGACAGGGCTTCCAGAGCTTTACCTCCGAATCAATGGTCGCCCTCAACGACGCCCTTCGTGGAACTGGCTGCAATCCCGGTGGCGCAGCACTCTATGCCACCATGGCTGTAGATCTTCCTCACCTTGCCCCCTTGCTCGCCTTGAGCAGAAACCTGCAGGAGCACGCAAAACAGGCGGCTTCCCGGGAAGCCGCCCTGGCAAGACAAAGCAATGCCGCCCTCGGTTCGTTACTTGCCGGTGAAGGAGACCTTCTTTCGAAACTCGTCGGCCTTTCCATCCAGAATAATGCCTATGCAGGTCTTCCAGCGGATAGCCCCTTGCCCCTCGCCGGAGTCGAACCGAAAGCACTCCAACTCTCCATCGAGCAAAGCCGAAATCATATCCGCGAACTCTCCAAGGCAACTGAAGCCCTCCGCACCTCGCCAGAACTGGTCGAAGGATACGCCACCCGTGCCCTGGTCCTTGGTGAAATAGAGGCCCTCCGGTGGCTGAATTCCCGCGCCACGCCTCCCAGCGGGTAGGAACTCCCGGGAGCCCGCAGCTACAATTCAGGCCTCCCCCTTCAGCGGCACCGCAATCGCCTGGCATTCCTTTTCCCACCCCGGAAAATTCCATGTATTGGGAAAGCCCCGGCATTGCTCCGGCTTCACCTCATGGATACGGCACTTGTCATCCTGCAACATGACACACTCCGTGCTCCCTTCCTTATCTACAAGGGAAAGCCCGGTCCGATTAGCCCGGATGCGGGTAAACTCCTGCACGAATTCATGTTCTTCCATTCCAAGAAAACCAGCGATCCGGCTTACCTCCTCTTCTTCCAGATTTACGTCGCCAGGCCACCGGCAGCATGCCGTGCAGCGCTGGCACACATAGTGATAACCTGGTTTAACCGACATGCGAAAGCCCGGGGAGTGGCGGAACAAAAAGCCAAAGATTGCACCGTGTCAACGCCGGCCGATTGTCACGCTCGTGCCCTTCTCACTGCCGGAGCGGCCCAGGTCGCAAGAGAGCG
>CAWWCX010000700.1:0-1695 GCA_963935445.1 uncultured Roseibacillus sp. | reverse complement strand
CAAGAACATCAAGTTTGACTGGAAGGGGAAGGATACCGACCTCTACGGCCACTACTACGCCTCTCAGGCGATGATCAATTACGGAGGAAAGTTCTGGCAGGAATACAACGAGCTCTTCCGCGATAACACCCTTGCAGCCCAGAACAAGGATGGTTCCTGGCCGCTTCCCGGCTACACGGGACATGGCCTGAACAATGTGCACTACGTCACCTGCCTTGCCACCCTCATGCTCGAGGTGTACTACCGCTTCCTGCCAGGCACGGCCCAGTAAAGCCGGGACCGCAGGACGGATGGTTTCAAGGGACGGCCCCACCCGGCCGTCCTTTTTGTTTCCAGATGGAGCGGCGGATTCTTTCCGGAGTGCAGACCAGGACTGCACGCGGGGGGCTTATTTTCCGGAGCGGGGCGGGGCCCACGGGAGGAAGTCCAGTCGTGAACAGAAGGGCGAAGCGGGGAGCCCGGCCCGGTTGTAGAGGTTGGGATTACGAGGGGCTCCGCTGCAGGCGTAGCGAACGGCGACCGGTCTGGGGACGGACGGGGAGGTGACCACGACTTCCTCGCTCTCAATTTCTGCTCTCGCGGCGTGCCAGACGGCATCCATGCCCGCCAGTTCAAACTCGGAAAGGTCGGTCGCCGGCGTTTCCAGGGGAGGGGAGAGGCCTTCCTTGCGCGCAATCATGAGCCCCCCGCCGAGGTGATGAAAGCTGACCCGGACGGTGGAACCGGTAATGCGCGCCTCCTTGAAAAGGGGCCCGCTGGGCACGAGGTCCTTTCCATACTGTCTTGCGAGGGGCCAGAGGGCGAGGCGCTCACCGACATCGACCTTGTTGGCAGGATGGATGTCCGGGTCACGGAGGTCAATGGTCACCGCCATCCCGGAATTCTGGATCGCGAGGCTGAGGCGCTGTTCCTCGCGTAACCGCGTCCAGCCGAATGCCTCGTCACGGTAGGCAGGGAGCTGGACAGAGTAGAAGGGCATCCCGGGTTGCTGGAAGGCGTGGCGCCACCCGGCCACGAGGGCATCCATCTTGTGACGATAGTTGCGGGGGTCTTCCCCCTTCCCGGCATTGGATTCCCCCTGATACCAGATGGAGCCTGCCACTGCGTAGGGCGCCACTGGTGCGAGCCGGCCATTGAAGATCCGCCCCGGCATGCCGGCGGTATTGCGTATGATGACACCGCCCTTGATGCTCTGCAGCTCTTCCAGCTTGTTTGCGGCAGCGAGGCTCGCGACTGGTCGCAGGGCGGCATTGCGGGCAAAGGCGCTCAGGGGAATAAAGCCCTCGATGGGTTTGCCCCCCCACGACGATTCAATGATCCCGATGGGGACGCTGAGTTCGCGGGCGAGTTTCCGGGCAAAGTAGAAAGCGACCGCCGACTGGGAGGGACGGCTGGCCGGCGAGTCGATTTGCCAGCGGATCTTGTTGGGGTCCAGGGAACGGACCTGCGGGCTGTCGGGAGCGTCCACGCGGAGCATCCGGATACCGAGGTCCGTTGGTTCCTCCATCACGGTTTTGACCTCTGCGAGCCGGCTGGCACAGGCCTTCAGCGTCCACTGCATATTGGACTGGCCGCTGGCAAGCCAGACCTCTCCAACAACCACATTTTCGAACTGGATGGTGAGGTCGGCGCTGCGAATCTTCAAGGGCCGCCCCTCCCTGCTGGCCTTCATCGCCCTCAGCCAGGCGATCCAGG
>CAWWCX010000699.1:0-1701 GCA_963935445.1 uncultured Roseibacillus sp. | reverse complement strand
TAGTACGGTCTCGTGGGCTCGGAGATGTGTATAAGAGACAGGGCCTGTCCGATGAGGAAGAAGTCACCGCAGGTGCTGATGGGTTCATCACCGACCCTTCCACCGGTGACACTGACGGGGACGGCATTGTCGACTCCAGCGACTCTCATCCAACCGACCCAGCACTTCCGGAGCAGGGCGACACCTTTGCCATCGAGTATTATGGTCCCGATGACCTCTTTATCACCGGCGATCCCGAGCTCGACCCCGGCAAAGTCGTCATCGCAGTCAATTCCTTCGGTAACAACGACTCAGACGTCAACGGAGTCACTTTCTATACCGACCGCTTCGGCTTGGGCTCGGCCGCCACAGAGGAGGGCACGGTCGAACTAGACGGCGTCCGGGTCACTTCCACTGCGGTAAACTCCATCGACAACTGGAGCAGTCCTCCGCCCAACTTCGGCGCCACTCCATCCGGCTCCAACCTTGCCGAGGTTCTCCATGACATCCGCTGGACACCTGCTCCACAACCCGTGACCATCAACATCGAGGGACTTGACCCGGATGCCGGATACATCGTGGACCTTCTGACAAATGAAGGACTTGACCGCAACCGCTTCTGGGACGTCGAGATCAATGGCATCCTCGAATTTGACAATTACTCCTCGGAGGGCGACGCCAGTCTCGGCCATGTCTATGGCCCGGACCGGTCCCACGGCCTGCGTAGCCGCGTCCGGGCCAACGCACAGGGGGGGATCAATGTCATTTTCCAGCAGGACCTGGGAGGCAACCCGCCTCTTCCCACCGACAACAATCCCATCCTCAGTGGAATCATCGTGCGAACGGCAGCTCCGGCATCAAAGGAGCGCATGTATGTCCGCCGGGCGGACAATGGCGATCTCGAATTGATCTGGAACAGCAAGTTAGGGCGGGTCTACGACATCCGCTCCACCAATGACCCGGTGGCGAATCCTGATCCAACCACGTGGGACGTCATTCTCTCCGATATTGGCCCTACTCCACCGCTCAACATGGTGAACATTCCGTTCCCGGATGATTCCGAGCGGTTTTACGTCTATGAGGAGAAGCCTGCGCCGCCCTTCTTCTTCGATGATCTGGAATCCGATCCGAATGTCGCAGGATGGAGCACCGGCGTGGATGACGCCGGAGGAGAAACGCTCTGGGAATGGGGCCCTCCCTCGGAAGGGGGCGTTGGCCCGGTCGGTGGAGCAGGCGGCTCAGCCAATTGCTTCGGAACGAACCTGGCAGGTGAACACGGCTTCGACGCTGATGTCTGGCTCCGGTCTCCGCCAATTGACCTCAGCGGCGCCGGCATCTCAGGGGCTATCCTCAGGATGCAGCAATTCAAGGACATCGAGGCCCCCAGTCCGGATCTCTTTGACTACGGAATCATCCGCGTCCTGCGGGCTGCAGACCTCGCCCAGCTAGGGGCCGACGTGGCCAACGACATCACCGGGCTCTCCACCGACTGGGAGGACTACGAAGCTTCCCTGCCTGTAGAGGCGGTCGGCGAAACCATCGTCCTTGAGTTCCGTTTCCTGAGCGATGATGTTCAGAATTTCACGGGGTGGTATATTGACGACGTCGCGATCGTCCTTGAATGACATTAGAATATCCCGGGACCCTGCTGGAATCCGCCCGGGTCCCCCCCCCTTCGAGGCCGTCTGACAGGGCGCGTACTACGCCGCCTGATGCCCCACC
>CAWWCX010000698.1:0-1704 GCA_963935445.1 uncultured Roseibacillus sp. | reverse complement strand
AAACCATCCGGACCTACGTCGGCAACTTTCTCAGGGAGGAACTGGACAACTACCTCCACAAGCACCCCGCTACCGCAGAGGCCATCCAGAAGCGTATTGTTGCTGCTGAGCGTGAGCGGAAGGAGTTGAAGGGAGTAAAGAAAATGGCCCGGGACAGGGCCAAGCAGGCAAAACTGCACAACAAGAAACTGCGTGACTGCAGGGTGCACTGGAACACCAAGCACAGGCGCCGGGGGGACAGTACGATCTTCATCACGGAGGGGGACAGTGCGAGTGGGTCCATCACCGGGTGTCGTGATGTGGAAAGCCAGGCGGTCTTCTCGCTGCGGGGCAAGCCCCTGAACTCGTTCGGGTTGAGCCGTAAGGTCGTCTACGAGAACGAAGAGTTTGCTCTTCTGCAGGCAGCGCTCGGGATCGAACAGAATATCGAGGATCTGCGTTACAACAAGGTCGTGCTGGCCACGGACGCAGACGTTGACGGCATGCACATCCGTCTTCTTCTCCTTACCTTTTTCCTGCAGTTTTTCCCGGAGCTCATCCGGGAGGGCCATTTATTCATTCTGGAAACACCTCTCTTCCGCGTCCGGAACAAGAAAGAAACAGAGTATTGCTTTGATGAGAGCGAAAAGGAGGAGGCGCTGAGGAAGCTCGGGCGGGGAGCGGAAATCACCCGTTTCAAGGGCCTTGGTGAAATTGATCCCCCGGAATTCAAGTTCATGATCGGTCCCCAGATGCGTCTGGATCCTGTGCTCATGGAGGAGGGGAAGGGCCTTGGGGAGATGCTCTCGTTCTACATGGGTAAAAACACCCCGGACCGACAGGATTACATCATTAACAACCTTCGGGAAGACGTGGATCGCGATGAGCGAGAGGAGGACTAGGTGGTGGATGCATGCCTGCAACCGCCTCCTGGCAGGCGGTAACCCGTGGTTGTCCGGGCGTTGCCGGGCGAGGTGGGATCGGGGTCTCAGTCGGGCCGGTAAGGAGCTTGCCTGACTTCTTTGGATTTCTTAAATTTTCTGGGTAGGACCTGATGAGCGAAAAGGGCACGGAGCACGATAGTCTGGGGGCGATGTACTCCGACTACTTCCTGGATTACGCCAGTTACGTGATCATGGAACGGGCGGTGCCGCATCTTGCGGACGGCCTTAAGCCGGTGCAGCGCCGCATCCTGCACGCGATGCGCCAGATGGAAGATGGGCGCTATAACAAGGTGGCCAACATCGTGGGAGACACGATGAAGTATCACCCCCATGGCAACACCGCGATTGAAGACGCCCTGGTCGGGCTCGGGCAAAAGAACCTGCTGGTGGATACCCAGGGCAACTGGGGCAATATCCTCACCGGGGATCCAGCCGCGGCGGGGCGTTATATAGAGGCCCGTCTCACAGCCTTCGCTCTTGAAGTGGCCTTCAACCCGAAGACCACCGAGTGGACGAGAAGTTACGATGGGAGAAACAAGGAGCCAGTTACCCTTCCCATGAAGTTTCCCCTCCTGCTCGCACAGGGGGCGGAAGGCATTGCGGTCGGTCTCGCGTGCAAGATCCTTCCTCACAACTTCAACGAGATCATCGAACAGTGCATCCGGGCGTTGAGGAAACAGAAGGTGGAGATCGTTCCCGATTTTCCAACGGGGGGCCTGATGGATGCCAGCGAGTACCTGTCTCTTATACACATCTGACGCTGCCGACGATATGCAGTGTG
>CAWWCX010000697.1:0-1716 GCA_963935445.1 uncultured Roseibacillus sp. | reverse complement strand
GGCGGCCGCACGCAGGACGGTCGTGGTAGCGACAGTCACCGGTGCGGTATAGAGTGTTCCATTACGGGGAGACGGTTCGGTCCCGTCCACGGTGTAGTAGATCCTCGCTCCCGTGGTACTGCTGGTAATGTCCACGGAAACGGGTTGCTGGTAGAATCCGCGATCCACACTGAATGCGGTATCTTCCACGAAACCCAGAACGCCTGCGCCTTCGTTGGGAGCGCCCGGAGTAGGCTCGAGGAAGAAACCGTTCGTTCCGTAGGCTGTATCTTCCTTCTGTTCCGGGTAGCCGGGAGAGAACTCGGTGACTGTGGTGCGGCCATCGGGAGCGACGAGGGCAAGGAACTCCCCCTCGGAACGGAGGGCGAAATTCGTGTGCAGGTGACCACCCGCATCGACGTAGTCGTCGACAGACTGGCCGGAGGCGAAGACGACGAGATAGCCACCCGGGGAGAGAATGGTCCCAGGGGGGAAAGTCCACCGGCTGAGTTCGGCGGAATCGTCGGTCAGGTGATAGCCTCCGAGGTTGAGAGGAACGAGGTTGGGATTGTGCACTTCGATCCAGTCGGAGTCCCTGCCGTCCCCGTCGAGCAGGCTGCTGCGATTGAAGGCCACGAACTCGGTCAGGATGGGGGGGAGAAGTTGTTCACCCACGTTCACCTGGAGACTGGCGGTTGAGGCCCCCTCCGCATTGATGGCACGGAGGGTATAAACGGTGGTGTTGGCTGGCACGACCTGCAGCGAGCCGGTTCCATTAACGGTTCGGGTATCCACGGATCCGATTCCGGGTTCGATGGAAAGGGTGTCGGCATGGCTGACATCCCAGGAGAGGGTGACAGGAGAGCCGGGTGAAGCCGCGGAATGGCTGCTCTTGAAGCTCTTGACGAGTGGAAGCGGTTCGGGCGGATCGAATGCGAGCGCCCCACGGTTGAACACCTCGGACAGGTCCGCATCCGAGAGGACGCCGAAGGTGTCGCCGGTCTGAAAAATGGCGAAGTCATCGAGGGCACCCCCGAAATCGTTGGCGCCGGAGGCCCCGGCATCGTCGGCGGCGAGAAAGGCCCCGGACGCGTGGAGGTCGATAGGGCCGGTGCCAAGGGAGAGGGGGGACTGGGTCGCATTGGCAATGTTTGAGGCAGTGGCAACGTCCTGGGCGGGGAGCAGAGTGAGCTGGAGGGCGGACCCGTCTCCGGCTGTCGAGTCGTAGCGAACTGCCACGAAATACCAGGTTCCGTCGGCGAGCAGATTCCGGGTGTGTGTATGCATTGTACTGGTGGACCCGTTGCCGTCGCGGAGCAGGACTCGCAGGCGGTTACCGGGGCTGGCACCGAGATCGATGCGGATTCCGTTGCCGTCGTTCCCGGTGCCGGACAGCGTTTCATAGATGCGATCGAAGGAATTGAGGGTCGTAGGACGCATCCACCAGGTCATCGTGAACTGATCAATCGGGCGTACCTCGCTGCCCGTTCCGAGATTGGCTCCGCCTCGCAGGCCGAATTCGTATGCGGTGCCAAGGGCGGGATTGGCGGCAGGTGCTTCCCGGGTGACACTGGCGGAGCCGATCAGGGTCCCGTCGTTGCTTCCAAGAGAATCAACGATTCGGTCACCACTTCCTGCAGGTTCATCGAAAGCGTAGTGGGCCACCAGGTCAGCCAGAGCCGAGGGTGTGCACTGTCTCTTATACACATCTGACGCTGCCGACGATATGCAGTGTGT
>CAWWCX010000696.1:0-1718 GCA_963935445.1 uncultured Roseibacillus sp. | reverse complement strand
ATGTGTATAAGAGACAGGTTCACGCTGGCCGAGAAGGAGGCGGTGTTCCCCCCCGGCCCGGTGTGGAGGGAAACCGCGAGGACGTTGGGTCCCGGCTGGAGGAGAGTGCCGCTGAGGGAGAGGGAATCCACGTTGAGGATGCTTTCGGACAGGGCGTCCGTGCTGTGGGTGATCGTGCCGGCGGGCATGTTCGCGCGATGGACTTCGATTCCATTGAGGTAAAAGACCGCACCGTCGCCCACGGTGGCGTCGAGACGGAGGGCGGTGTGGGCCGGGGTTCCGTTGAAGGTGAAGGACCGTCTAAAGTAGCTGGTTCCAGCGAAGGAGGAAATGGCCGTTCCTCCGACTCCGTCGGCATCAGGGAACGCGGTATTCAGCCCGTAGCGGGCCTCGAGGTAGCTGCCAACCTCGTTGAACTCCGCAGTGGTGAGTTCGTCCTCGTAGACGAGAAGCTCGGCGATGTCCCCGGCAAAGCCCCCGTTCACGTTGGTGGCATGGCGCCCGATCACGATGGGCTGAGGCGTGAGGGCCGAGCCGCTGTCGCCCTGGGTTCCTTCCATCACTCCATCGACCCAGATTTCGAAGCGGTTGTCCGCGGGGTTTCGGCGGACGGCCACGATCTGGAAGTCGGAGGTGGAGATCGGGGAGGAGGAAACTGGTCCCCCGAGGCCCGCGCCGCTGCTGTAGCGTTTTTGGAATCCGAACCGGCCGACATGGTTCTTGAGGGAGGCGAGGGGATTGCCGGTGGTCGAGATGTCGCGATCAAAGATATACGGCCCGCTTCCATCGTTTACGCCCCCCCCGCCGGGGGGACTGGTTGCGCGGATGACGGCGAAGTAGACGAAGCCCGAGGTGGGGCCGATGCCTGGTGCGAGAGAGGTCCGGAATTCGTCGTTGCCGTCGAAGCGGACCGCAGGTTGTCCCGACACGGTGGCGTTGTCCCGGTAGACCGGGTCTCCGCCCGCGGTGGCATTCTGGCTCACCCCGTCGTCGGTGGCGGTGTCGGGCCAGATGTTGAGGGTCTGTCCGTTTGTGGCTCCCACGATGTCAGAGGCACGGAAACGCTCAACGAGGTGCTGGGTGATGGTCAGGATCGCTTCGCTACCGCCGTTGGAGCTGAAGGGCGGCAGGTCCTCGCTCCATCCTCCGTCCACGAAGTTGGTCGCGTTCCAGCTGGCGGGCGGAGCCGTATTGCTGTCGGTGTACTTCCAGGCGACATTCCCGGCGATCAGGGAGTGGTTGACCGGGTCACCGGGCTGCTCGAAATTGAGAGCGCCCGGGGATCCTCCCGACTCGAGGCTGGGAACCCAGTGGTCGCTTCTTCCGGTGAAGAGGAGCGGTTCTTTCTTGGCAAGGGTCACTCCGCCCCCATCGGGGGCGATTGGCCATTCTCCCTGGTCGTCGTAGTCGAGCCGGTCCATGAGCCGGTCCGAGCCGGTGCGCAGGTCGATTCGCTCACCGCCATTGGACAGGAATCCGTCGTAGGGGCCGAAGACGAGGGGGAGGCCGTCCAGAGCGTTGTTGCCGGGGTCCTTGGCCACGATCACGAGGCCGCCCGGTGGGACGAGGGTTCCCTCCGGGAACTCAAAGTCGATCCCGCCTGAGAGCTTCCAGCTGGAGAGATCCACGTTGATCCCCATCTGGTTATAGAGCTCGATCCACTCGCCGCTTTCGGTTGGTCCCACCGGGTTATAGTGGATCTCGTTGAAGACGACCAC
>CAWWCX010000695.1:0-1721 GCA_963935445.1 uncultured Roseibacillus sp. | reverse complement strand
GGGGCCGTCGCTCCTGATAAAGTTTAACCCATGAAATGCACCACGATTATCGGGGCGCGTCCGCAGTTCATCAAGGCGGCCCCGGTCAGCAGCGCCCTTGCGGGAGCGGGAATTGATGAGGTGCTCGTTCACACCGGGCAGCACTACGATGCGGGCATGTCCGAAGTCTTCTTCAAGGAGCTCCGGATTCCGGCCCCGGCCCACAACCTGGGACTGGGAGGGGGCACCCACGGAGCCATGACTGGGCGTATGCTCGAGGCGATCGAGAAGATCCTGATGGAGGATCGCCCGGACTGGGTCCTGGTTTATGGGGACACCAACTCCACCCTTGCTGGGGCCCTGGCCGCGACGAAGCTCCATATCCCCCTTTGTCATGTGGAAGCGGGCCTGCGGTCGTGGAATCGCCGCATGCCGGAAGAGGTAAATCGTGTCCTGACTGATCATGTCTCGACCCGTTTGTTCTGCCCGAGTGAGCCAGCGGTAGAGAATCTGCGGCGGGAAGGCATCACGGAGGGCGTGGAGGTGGTGGGAGATGTCATGGCCGATGCCAGTCAGCTGGCCCAGCAGATGATTGCGGGCCGGGCGGCTGAGTTTCTGAATATCACAGACCCGGCGGTCCTGGACCGGGAGTATGCCCTCCTGACCCTGCACCGCGCCGAGAACACCGATGATGCCGGGAGGATTCGAGCGCTCGTCGCGCAGTTGAATGCGCTTGAGATGGCGGTGGTTTTTCCTGTTCACCCGAGGACCAGGAAGACCCTGGAGCGCGAGGGGATCCCGCTGGCCGCGCATATCCTCCCCGTAGAGCCTGTAGGCTACCTGGAAATGGCGACCCTGCTGGGAGGGGCCTGCCTGGTGCTGACGGATTCCGGCGGCCTGCAGAAGGAGGCCTACTGGAGCAAGACGCCGTGCGTTACTCTGCGTACGGAGACGGAGTGGATTGAGACGGTTGAGGCAGGGTGGAATATCCTGGTGGGGGATGATTTCGAGGCCATCCCCGGCATGATCGCGAGTGTGAGCAGTGTCACCGGGTGGAGTCCGCTCTACGGCGATGGGAAGGCGGCGGAGCGAATCGCGGCCTCCCTCGGGCGATAAGGCATGGTCATTTATCACTATCCCAAGGAGCTGGCCGCTGAGATGGCCGCCGGGTCGGCTTTGCGCCCCGTGCAGATGGCCGAGGCCTTCCGGCGTATCGGAGAGGAAGTCATCGAGATCACCGGCTCTGGGCCGGAGCGGGTGGGTCGAGCGAGAAATCTGGAAGCCCGCCTTACCGAAGATGCGGTTCTCTACTCGGAATCGGTAAACCTGCCGCCGGCAGTGACGTGGTTGCGGCGGCACCCCTGGCACATGAATTTTGATTACCGCCTCATACGCCGCCTGCATGACCTCGGGGTGCCCACCGGATTGTTCTATCGAGATATCTACTGGGTCCTCGAGGACACGAAGGCGATCAGCCTGAAGTCCTTCGTCAAGAAGCGCCTGACCCCCGCCTTCGCCCGCCGGGAGCTGCGGCATTATGAACAGTCGCTCGATGTGCTCTTCCTGCCACACAGGAACATGGGGAAGTATATTCCGTTCCCATTTCCAGACACGGAGATGCGGACTCTGCCGCCGGGTGGCGTTTGGCGGGAACTGGAGGAAGATGGAGCGGGAACACAGGCGGCGACCCGGAACAATGGCGCGCTGAACCTGCTGTATGTCGGGAACATTGCTCCGCCTCA
>CAWWCX010000694.1:0-1722 GCA_963935445.1 uncultured Roseibacillus sp. | reverse complement strand
ATCTAGTACGGTCTCGTGGGCTCGGAGATGTGTATAAGAGACAGGTCCCCTTGGAAGACGTGCATCACTCCTTCCTGTTTTTTCAACTGCGACACCCCCCCGGCGAGCAGCATGAAGAGGATTCCGAAGTGAGATATCAATACCCCGGCCGTCTTCCATCCCTTCCGCGCCCTGATCAGGCCCCCAAGGGTCATGTTGATGAACAGGACCGAGCAGACCCAGAACGTTCCCGGCAGCGGCAGCGGTACGATCTTCCCATTGAGCCGCGGAATGATGAAAAGCGCCTCCATGTCGAAGTACTTCCGCAGGGTCTGGTAGAGACCAACCTGAGTCTGCTCCAGGGTGCCGAAGAACGTGGCCGCGAAAAGCAGAAGCAGGCAAAGAATGGCCAGCTCGTAGCCTGCCATTACCCGGAAGATCCACCACCCGATGGACCGCTGCTTCCTTGCCTTGCTGGTCACTTCGCTCACGCTTCTTCGTCAGGTTCGGGAATGCTGGCCTTGTCAAAAAACTTCAGGGCCTCGCAGTAGGCTCCGAAGGACTCCTTCTGGCCCTCCACGTCGGAGGGGGACCCGATCATCTTGATCGTTACGATGATGTTTCCGATCGGAATGGCCGCCGCCAGCATCTTGGTTTCCGGGCGCGGGTCCGCTCCCATCCCCGGGTGATAGGTTCCCTCCGCCTCGACGAGGTAACCAGTTGTCTCCAGCATGGGGCGCTGCGGAAGATTATCGAGGCTTGTGATCTCCGGGAGACGGAACTGGTTGTACCAGCGATTCACATTGAGCAGGACCGCGTCCAGGCTCGGCCGCTGGAGGACGCTCAGCCACACCTCCCCGTCCTGCTCGGCTCCAAAGCGATAATTGTAATAGCGATTCCGGGTCCAAGGCACCCGCCGCCAGTCGAGTGGAGCACTGTCCCTTATATTCTGTGGGTAGGCCTGGTCCCACAGGACGAGCTCCCTCCGCTCGGACTCGGTCACCGTCGCTTCCCGGTCCCCCGGGTCGCACCCGGTCAGGGTCACCGCACATCCACTCCCCAAAAACAGGGCTTTCCACCTCCGCCAGGTAACCTGGAAACAGGCGGGAAACGCAGGGAGAAGATTTCGGGGGTGCATAAACAGATTGCTTCCGCGGAATCCCTAATCTTGCCTCACCCGTTACGCAAGGGGCAAAGTCGGTCCGTGGAGCCCATTCGCTACTTCAATCGCCAGTCTGGCACCCTCGAAACCGAAAAGATCTACGGCGAACGCTGGCTGCGCCTTGCCTACGAGAATCCAGCTGGCTCCATCCTGCGACACCTTATCAAGCGACCCTTCTTTTCCCGCTGGTATGGCCACCGGATGGCCCGCCCCTCCAGCCGCAAGCTCATTGCCCCCTTTGTCAGGGACTTCGGGCTCGACCCCTCGGAATTCGCGGAGAACCCGGAAACCTTCCAGAGCTTCAACGAATTTTTCATCCGCAGGCTCAAGCCAGAGGCCCGCCCGCTCGACCCGGACCCGGATACCCTCCTCTTTCCCTGTGATGGACGCCATCTCGGGTTCCCCGACGTTTCCAGCATCGAGGGCGTCTTCGTGAAAGGACAACGTTTCACTCTCACGGCCCTTCTCCAGTCGGCCGAGCTCGCCCGTCAGTTCGAGAGAGGCACCCTCGTCCTCTCCCGGCTCTGCCCAATCGATTACCATCGCTATCATTTCTGTCTCTTATACACATCTCCGAGCCC
>CAWWCX010000693.1:0-1723 GCA_963935445.1 uncultured Roseibacillus sp. | reverse complement strand
TCATTCTGCGCGGAGCCGAAGGCGAAGTCGCAGAATCCATACTCGTAGAAATTACGCTCTCTCAGGGTGTGTGGAGGGATCGTCCTTAAAGATCCTTGTCCCTCTTTGAGAGGATTAAGTGTCCATCTCAAAGAGCCCTCTCCCCCTAGGAGAGGGGGGACCGCTTTCGGTGGGTTATGGTGAAGACACCATCAAAGGAATCTTCCCCAAAAGACCAGAAAAAATATAAATCCTAAGAAATTATAACGAATCAGGCGCCGAGGATTTCGTCGACGGTGGGAGGCACATAGACGAGTTTACTGACGTTGATCGCCTTGTGTCCTTTGTAGGAGCCCTGGAAACCACGGAACTTTTCGATGCCGTTGGCCAAGATCGAGATCGGCTGTTGGGTTTCGTGTTCGAGGTAGATCAGGTCATCCTGCTGCAGGTTAAGAAAATCCCGGACGGTGAGTTCGGTTTGTCCGAGCAAGGCCACGAGTTCGATGTGGCTCATGTTGAGGTTTTTGGTGAAGCGGTTGCTCCAGGTATTGTCCTTCTCATCCTGCTCACTCTGGAATCCGGCATTGAGGCGACTGCGGACCGGCTCGATCATGGAGTAAGGAACGCAGAGGGTTACCGACATCGGGGCCCTTCCGATTTCCACATCGAAGGTGACAACAATCACAATCTCACTGTGCGGAACGATCGCGACAAACTGCGGATTGGTCTCGGCCCGGGCATAATTGATCTGGACCGGGAACACCGGACGCCATGAACTCTGGAGGTCTTCGAGGGCGCTGATGATGACACGCTTGATCATCCTCGATTCGATCTCGGTGAATTCCCTTCCTTCCGCTTTGACCTCCAACTCCCCGTTCCCCCCGAAGAACATGTCGATCAGGGTGAAGACGAGCCTGGTTTCGAGGACCATGATCGCATTGCCCCGGAGAGGGGTCATGCGGAAGAGGTTCATCGAACTTGGGACTGGAAGCGTTTTCAGGAATTCGCCGAACTTGATCAATTCGGTGGAGCGTACCGAGATGTCCACCACTTTACGCAGAGAGGTGGACAAAGAGAGCCGGAACATCCTGACGAATCGGTCATGGATGATCTCCAGGGTCGGCATCCTCCCGCGGATGATGCGGTCCTGAGCCGTCAGGTCGAAGGGAACGACCTCCGACGGGTCGTATTCGTCCTCGTCTTCTTCAATATCAATCTCATCACTGGCGACTCCCGCCAGCAACGCATCGACTTCATCCTGAGCCAGTACCGATCCCATTCAATTTCCTGCTAAGGGCTGCTGGAAGATCAGCAGCAAATTCATTTATTCTGAAAAATCATAAAAGGCCGCAGACCTGTGCCGAAGCACAAGTCTGGGGGTACCATGCAAATTGTGTTCTACCCTGCGACCCGTTTTTCGATCGGGACATAATCCCGGGCGGTTTCACCGTTATAAATTTGGCGGGGGCGGGCGATTTTGGTTTTGGGATCCTGATGCATTTCTTTCCACTGGGCAATCCACCCCGGCAGTCTTCCCAGGGCAAACATGACGGTAAACATGTTCTCCGGGATGCCGATTGCTCGGTAGATAATGCCGCTGTAGAAATCGACGTTAGGGTAGAGTTTTCGCTCGACGAAGTATTCATCGGAGAGGGCAACTTCCTCCAGTCTACGGGCAAGGTCGAGCAGGGGATCGTCGACTCCGAGGAGATTCAGCACCCGGTCTGTCTCTTATACACATCTC
>CAWWCX010000692.1:0-1733 GCA_963935445.1 uncultured Roseibacillus sp. | reverse complement strand
CGGCAGCGTCAGATGTGTATAAGAGACAGGCCCTCACCCGCGTGGAAAGGTAATCGAGAAACAGCGCCCCAAGGTCTCCAGCACCGTAGACAAGAATGCGTTTCTCGCCCGACGACGGATCAGGATGCGAGGCGCGCAGTGACATCTGACTGATCAACGGGGCGATACCCCGGGGAGCCAACACAAAAACTCCGGAGAGAAAGGCCCCTCCAATGGAAATCTTCATGAGAACCCAGATCGATATGGGAGATCCCGACAGGGCAACCATCAACCCGAGAAGACTTGCCACAGTGACCAGAATCCACCAGACCGTCGCCATTTCCAGGAGGAGAGCTCTACGCCAGACCGTGCGATACACACCCACGAGCTGCAAGGCAGCAATGCTCCCAACGACTTGGGCGAGGACGAAGGAAAACAGAAACGCCTCTCCACCCTCCGGGCTCAGGGCCTTCTGTTCAATGACAAATATGGTCAGCCACGCCATCAGGACGAGCATCACATCGAGAACCATATAGGTCAGCCTCCGCCTCTTGGCTGAACCGGGCTTTTTTAGCGCCATCTGGATTGCATCCCCACTCTGGATCAATTCGACCGAGGCCGTGTGGCGAAGGAGAAACACCCCCAGAAGAAAAACGAGGGGAATAACCAGAGTCCAGCCCTCACTGCCCATGATCAGGGGCAGGAAACAAAGCAACATCACGGTTGCCGCACATACTTGAAGAACCTCTGCAACCCGTCTCTGGCTCCAGCCCCGGGCGAGGAGCCGATGATGCAGGTGCTCCTTATCGGCATCGAAAAGACCAACCGCCTTTTCACCGCTTACCCGGCGAACGAACCGCTTGATGACCCTGCGCCACACCGCAAGGAGGACATCAAAAAGAGGCACCCCCGCCACTGCAACTGGAAGAAGGACCACCGCACCCACAGTCCTGCGGCCCACCAACTCTGTTGCCACAGTGGCTATGAAAAGTCCCAGCAGCATCGACCCCGCATCGCCCAGAAACAACCGGGCCGGAGTGCGGTTGAAGAAGAGGAACCCCATCACCGCCGCCATCATGATGGTGACTAGGAAGACTCCAGGCCCACCAATCCCGAGCGATACCGCCGCCACCAGGAGCCCCGCGAGACTGATCCAAGCCAGTCCCCCGCAGAGGCCGTCCAGCCCATCAATCAGGTTGTAGGCATTAACGAGAAGAATGATCCAGAAGGCCCAGACCAGGGCATCCATCCACCCTGGAATGGCGATCCCCGCGATATTGCCCTTGTCTCCGTCGGACAGAAACCAGAACAGCAGGGCCGCCACCAGTTGCCCGCCAAGCTTGGCCCACGGGCGGACCCCCCTGCGGTCGTCCACGATCCCGACCAACATCAGCACGGTCGAAGCCGCGAGGAACGCCGGCAACGGACTGTTCCCGGAAAAAAGAGGAGCAACCCCTGTCAGGGACACCAAGGTGCACGATGCAACAAAGACTACCCAGATACCGACTCCCCCGGCCCTCGGCACGGGTCTCGTATGAATCCGCCGGGCAGCCGGCTCGTCCATCAGGCCCCACCGAGGGCCAAGCGAAATCATCGCCCTCGAGGCAAGGAGCGAGGCCGCCAGAACGGCTCCGTAGATGATCAAATAGCCAAACATCTCTCCCGTCCTCTCAAGTCCAGACGTAGTTCCAAACCGTTCATACTCTGCTGCCTACTCCCACCTAAATTTATCCACCCTCGTAATCAACATTTTT
>CAWWCX010000691.1:0-1735 GCA_963935445.1 uncultured Roseibacillus sp. | reverse complement strand
GATCTAGTACGGTCTCGTGGGCTCGGAGATGTGTATAAGAGACAGGCGATACCCCTCCGACAAGGAGGAAATCCAGTTTGCCTTGCGGCAACGGCCGGAGACCGCTAAGCGCTCGCGCATGAGAGCAGGTCCAATTGCCTACCAGACCCTCTGCGCCCTTGCGCGCGAGCGAGCCTTGATCTCCACCACCGCTTCCGTGCTGGGCTGGGACCAGGAAACCGGGCTCCCGCCCGCGGCCGTCAATTACCGGGCCAGCCAGCTCGCCTGGCTTTCCGGCAAGGCCCACGAGCTCGCCACCTCCGACAGCTGGCAGGCCGCTCTCGAAGCTGCGGAGGCGGAAGGCAGCGATGAGGCCGTCATCCAGGCCAACCTGCGGGAGTTCCGCCACCACTTTGACCGGGCCGCCAGGCTCCCGCAGGAACTGGTGGAACGCGACACCGAGGTTTCTTCCCGTGGCAAGGCATCCTGGGTCGAAGCCCGGCAGGATTCCGATTTCTCCAAGTTTGCACCTGCTCTGGCCGAACTGCTTGAGATCGCGCGCGAGAAGGCCGAACGCTGGGGATACGAAGGGGAACCCTACGACGCTCTTCTGGAAGAATACGAGCGGGGCGCAAGCACGGCTGAAGTGGCGGCTCTCTTTGATCGCTTTCGAGGCCCCGTGTCTGAAATAGCGCAAGAGGCCGTGGAGAACTCCAGAGCAACTCCTGCCGACCTGCTCGACGCACACTACCCGGTTGAGGATCAGAAGGTCCTCAACCGTGAAATCGCGGAAAGCCTCGGATTCGATTTCCGGGCCGGGCGCATCGACACCGTCACCCATCCATTCTGCACGCACCTCGGCCCGGAGGACACCCGGCTGACCACCCGCTATGATGAACGTGATTTTCTCTCCTCTCTCTTCGGCGTGATGCACGAGGCAGGGCATGGCCTGTACGACCAGGGCCTTTCCAAGGAGGAGCACGGCCTGCCTTCCGGCGGGGCAGTCTCCCTCGGCATTCACGAGTCACAGTCGCGGCTCTGGGAAAACCACATCGGGCGGGCCCGGCCCTTCTGGGAAAAGTGGCTTCCCCGGGCAGCGGAGATCTTTCCCAGCCTGCGCAAACTTTCCATGGAGGATTTTCTTCGAGGGGTCAACCGGGCCCAGTATTCCTGTATCCGGGTGGAAGCTGACGAAGCTACCTACGACCTCCACATTCTCCTCCGTTTTGCACTCGAACGGCGTCTTCTTAACCGGGAACTCGAGGTCGAAGATGTGCCTGAAGCCTGGAACACGGAATTTGAGTCCCTCTTCGGCTTTCGCCCCCCGGACGACGCCTGCGGCTGCCTGCAGGACATTCACTGGTCGATGGGCGGTCTGGGCTACTTCTCAACCTACAGTATTGGAAACCTCAACAGCGCCCAGCTCTACGCTGCGGCCACCCGGGACGAGGTCGTGGCCTCCGCTTGTGAAAAAGCCAACTACCTCCCGATCCTCAGCTGGATGCAGAATCACGTTCACGCCCCCGGCTCCACCCTGCTCCCTCAGGACCTGATGAAGCAGGCTACCGGTGAGCGCACCACTCCAGAGCCCTACCTTGCCCACCTTAGAGGGCGCTTCTGCACCTAGGCGGCTTTCCGTCCTGCGCCCGGAGGACTCCCCGAACGCGCGACTCGTTCCCGCGGCCAAAGGAACTGGGAATGCGCCCCGCTAGCGAATTTCCATTCCGGTCTTCGCGTAGATCCACTTCACGACCTT
>CAWWCX010000690.1:0-1740 GCA_963935445.1 uncultured Roseibacillus sp. | reverse complement strand
GCTTCGGCATCTTCTTCTGTGCCTCGTCCCGCTTGGCGAAGAGAGCCTTCGTCTCTTCGTGCACATTCCGGAGAAAGTGATCGAGCAGCGTTTCCTTCTGCTCGTCATTTCGCTCTTCCGGCTTTAGCGCCAGAAGATCGCGAATCGGTTCGGGAGCCAACGCCTCGGCATCCTCCCCAGTAATGAGGCGCACCCGAAAACGGCCCAACGTGTGCTCCCCGTCATAGTTGCGCACCAAGCGTACCGTCAACGGCGTGCCGGCCTCGACCTCGAGAGGCTCCTTCAAATTCAGAATCGCACGGTGCGGCTTGCCTAATTGGGGTGCCACCGCCCAGCCGCTCATTTTGTCCCGGTTTCCGTCGATCAACTTGCTGACCTCGAAGTTCGCTTGGGAATGATTCGCCTTCGCGCCGCCAAACGCGAGCTTGGTCACCCCCCGCAACAACTCCACTTCGTTGAGCACAAAGTTCCCGTTCGGCGCTCGGCCCGGCCCGTTGGCAGGAAGACGCTTGTCGGTGAGCACATCGAGGCGGATCCCAGTCACCGGTTCGCCGATCGCACCAACCTTGCCCGCGATTTCGAATATCATCATCCCGTCGGGGTTGGCGCCGGTCACCTGAACGACTCCCGATTCCTCGACCTCAAACCCAACGCCCTCGACATCGGATGTCAGCTCCATCTCGACCAGATCGTGGAAGGCGGGCGAGTTCGCCTGCGCTAGGCTCTCCTGGAGTCGGGTTTGCCACGTTTCAAAGGCGTCACCGTGTTTCGTTTTCGCCTGCGCAATCTCCTCGTCGATCACCTTCTGTTCCGCCTCGATTGCCGCCTTCTCCTCTTTGTATTTCACGAGAGGCGAGCCAATAAGCGGCAGATCGTAGTTCGTCTCGTCCGCGTTGTTGAAAAAAGCGAAGAGGCGATAGTAATCGCTCTGAGGAATCGCGTCGTATTTGTGGTCATGGCAACGAGCGCACGAGAGGGTGAGCCCGAGCCAAATCGTGCCGATGGTTTCGGTCCGGTCAAACAAGGCGGCATTGCGGAACTCCTCCTGATCCGCACCGCCTTCCGTATTAGTCAGAGTTTGGCGGTTAAAGGCGGTGGCGAGTCGCTGGCGGGGCGTCGCCTCCGGGAGTAGATCGCCGGCGATCTGCTCAATCGCGAACTGGTCCATGGGCATGTCCGCGTTCACCGCTTTGAGAACCCAGTTCCGGTAGTACCAGGCGTTGGGACGCGGGTTGTCTTTCTCATAGCCGTCGGAGTCGGCGTAGCGGCCCTTGTCCAACCAGTGCCGCCCCCATCGCTCCCCAAAGTGTTCCGAAGCAAGTAGCCGCTTCACCAACGCGGCGTAAGCATCGGACGACTCGTCACTCACGAAGGCATCCACTTCCGCAGGGCTCGGCGGGAGCCCAATGAGATCATAATAAAGCCGCTTGATCAGGATATGGAGGTCCGCCCGCGGCGACGGTTTGATTCCCTCCTTCTCCAATCGCGCGAGAACAAAGCGATCGATCGGATTCCGCACCCATTGTTGGTCCTTCACCTCCGGCAGCATCCCTGGGGCCAAGGGAAGATACGCCCAGTGCCGTTCAGCCTCGGGCATGAGGTTCGGACGCCCATGTTTTGGCTCCGCCGGCAACGGCAGTTCTACTTCCTCAGCACAAGCGCCCGGTAGAGAGGCGCTCCAGGCGATCAAAAAAACGATCAAACTGTGACAGTGATTTTGCATCTTCATGTGGCTATCAA
>CAWWCX010000689.1:0-1741 GCA_963935445.1 uncultured Roseibacillus sp. | reverse complement strand
CATGTGGAGAACGGCATCTACCGCGCCCAACTGGACCAGGCTCCGGCCAGTGACACCCTTCGGGTCACCGGCAGTGTTACCCTCAACCCGGAAAGCAGACTTGCACTCGAGGAGTTCGGCGGACTGCTCAACGGATCCGGAGCGGTGTTGTGCGGCGAACGCTGGAACATCATTGATACCCCGGGCGTCATTAACGGGGGCTGGGGAGAGATCTCCGACATCAACAATCCGGGCTCTCTTGGTCGCACTTTCCAGTCCCAGCTCCTTTTTGACCGCGGAACGGGGGATCTCGTCTCCCTCGGCCTGCTGGAGGGACAGACGGTTGCCGACTATGTCAATATTTCCCCCGCTCAGGCCGACATCCTTACCGCTGTCCTGAACGGCGCAACGGGCAATGATTTGATCGTTGGCAACTTCAACAGCCAGGATGGCGGAACGGGCACTCTCCTGAACGCCCTCTACGAAACGGGAGAACCGGGCAACAAGGCCGCCCTCTACAATGCTCTGGATACACTGTCTCCCGAGGCCTTTGCCGGGGCCGTCGACTATGCCATCACGGCAACCCGGAGCTACGCCGAAAACGCCCTCCGCTACCGCCCCCGGATGGAGGGCGGCGGTGTCATCCTGACGGGTGGAAAGAACGGCGGCATGCCAATCATCAGGGAACATCCGGGCCTCGAAACGTTCGCAGGATACAGTCAGCTCGATGTGGGCTCCTCTTCTTCACGGTCAGGAAACGACTATCGCCTCCAGAGCTCCGGAGCCTATATCGGGGGGCGCTGGCACCCGAACAACGACTTTGCCTTCACCCCGTTCATCGCGGCAGACGCGGGCAAGGTGGGCTCCTCAACTCTGGGACTTGACGTTCAGGGCGTTCTCCTCGGCGCTGCAATTGATTACTCCCCATTCGGGGTGGATTCGCCCCTGCGCATCCTTGGCACGGCGACTCACGCCAGCTACCGGTTTGACGGCCAGCGTCGGAGCGTGGCGGGCCGCTACAAGGTTCCCGAATTCGATGCCAACGCGTTCGAACTGGGGCTGCGGGCCGAGTACGAACTCATGTATGACGAGGGCCTCAGGATCACACCGGTCCTCGGGCTGCGACACATCTCCGCCAAGACGGATGGATTCAGGGAATCCGGCGGCCCCGGCGCACTGAAAATTGGCGAACAGGACCAGAGCGCAACCCTTCTGGACGTCGGGATCGCGGCGAGCTACCAGGACTTTGGGTCGCCACTCGGGTTCCACGCCGAGCTTCGCTGGCAGCACAATTTCGCGGAGGCTCATCGTGACGTGGAAGCCGAGTTCGCGGCCTCTGCCTCGCCCTTCGAGATCACTGCTCCGGGAATCGGCTCAGACGCATTCGTCTTCAATATCGGCTCCTACTACGACTTCAACGAGCGCTATCGACTTGGTCTTTCCTACCGGGGGGAGGCGCGGAGCAATGCAGACCTTTTACACAGCTTCAACCTCCGCTTCATGGCCGGCTTCTAGAATCCCTTACCGGCTTGCAGAAACAGGAAGCCTCCTTCTCCACGACGTATGAATCAGAAGAAAAAAACCACCCAGACCACGGTTCTGATCGCGATGATCGCCATCATCGCGATCCTCGGAGCCGTCCGAGTTGGCTATCTCCTCGGGACGAAGGGAGACGAGCCCGTTCCCTCTACCGCGACTGGATCCCCTGAGCCCTGTCTCTTATACACATCTGACGCTGCCGACGATATGCAGTGAGTAGATC
>CAWWCX010000688.1:0-1742 GCA_963935445.1 uncultured Roseibacillus sp. | reverse complement strand
TCTAGTACGGTCTCGTGGGCTCGGAGATGTGTATAAGAGACAGGTGCATATGCTCGGTAGATCCGGTCGCCCGCAAGTGGAGAACGCGGTTACCCGGGTTTTCGGGATCGGGAACGACTGCGACATGGCGGTGATTGCCGAGGGCCCGCCATTCGTTGAGATTTCCATCCTGAAAATCCCCGTCGCTGAGAAACTGCCGGGCGGCCCCGGTGGGGTCCTCGATGACGCTGATGTCGTCGAGGAGGACTTCTCCTTCCTCAAGGAGCCCAAAGACGAATTCCCGCCATTGGTTGTCCGGACCGACCGTGCTTCCGCTAGCCCGTCCCACGTAGCTGTAGGTCTGCCAGGTGGTGCGGTCCAGTTCATCGCTGCCCGCCCAGGCGCTGGGCAGGCTGTTGTCGGACTGCGGGTCCCGGAGCTCGAGGGAGGACCCCTGGCCATCGGCTGAAGAGGGCCAACGCCCGCCGTCATCATAGCGGACGATGTCGGCCGGATTGCCGAAGCCGTCCCGCAGGATCAGGGTCTCCCCGCCGCGCCTGAGGGAACCGGAGAACGGACCGGTGACGTTGATTCCGGGGTGATCCACGAGAAGTGCAGCGGGGTCATTGGACACCACGATAAATCCACCCCCTGGAAGGATGGTGTTCTGCGGAAAGGTGAAGTCGATGCCTTCCCCGAAGTCCCAGTTTTCGATGTTGATGTCGTCCGGACTGCGGTTGTGCAGCTCGAGCCACTGCTCCGGTGACGGGCGGCGGGGCTCCGGGGGGAGACCCGGGTCGAGGATCCGGACGGCTTCCGCGGAGAGATCAAAGATGATGTCTCCGCTTCCGGTCGTGGCCTGGTGGACTTCCACCGAAAACCGGTTTGTTCCCGCCACGGCCGTGTTGGGGGGAACATCGACGATGGCATTGACATAGGTGGCCGCCCCGATTCCGCCGTCGGACAGGGTGGAACTGGTGACCGGTCCATCTTCCATGTTGAAGCGGAAGAGCTCCACCCCGTTGAGATAGAAGACCGCACCGTCATCGATGAGGTGCTGGATGTCCAGGGATTCGAGGTCGCTGGCCTGTTCCCCGGTGAGAGTGAAGTCCCGCTCGAAATAGTAGGTTCGGACGAAGGGGTTGTTGGACTGAGTGGGGTCGACGAGAGTGGCGATGGGAAAGGGAAACCCGGAATCGACACCGATGATGGCCGGGCCGGATTCCCAGTCGCCTCCTGTCGGGTGCGCACTGCTTGCCCAGTTGGCACCGAGATCGTTGCCGGACTCGTTGAAGCGCCAGGTGGAGTTGAGGCCAATGAGTTGCAGGGCCTCCACCGTGGGGGGGATGCCGGGGTCGGCCGGAAGCATGGGCGGGTTGTAGGAGATCTCGTTGATGACAACGTCGGTCTCGAAATTGAAGCTGTTGGGAGTTCCCGGAGTAGCGGAGTTGGGGAAAACCCAGCGACCTGGGAACTGGTTGCTGTGTCCGCGCAGGCGGTTGGTGACCCGGCGGGCGTCGGCGACGCCCGCTCCTCCCGGATTGCGGAGGAAGAGCTTGTCGTTGTCGAGGGGTCGCTGTCCGAGCTGGTCCTCCTCGAGGAGGAGGAGCGAGCCGGGTTGCAGGGTGGAGGCCGGGAGTGGAATGATGGCGGGCGAACTGCCCTCGATCAGAAGATCGAAGTCCGCGGTCTCGAGTGGAGCTCCGCTGGTGTTCACGCTGTCTCTTATACACATCTGACGCTGCCGACGATATGCAGTGTGT
>CAWWCX010000687.1:0-1743 GCA_963935445.1 uncultured Roseibacillus sp. | reverse complement strand
AGCCCAGGGGGGCGCCCCCGGTGTCGACAGGAAGGTTGCTACTGCTATTTCCTGCGCCTGAAGGTCCGGGTTACCCGAGGGAGGGGTTTTCCATCCTGATCGGTGCCCGTCATCACAGTCCGGGTGGTGTCGGCATCGATGCAGGTTTGTTTCGAGGTCACGTAATGAATCTTCCCATCAGCGTGCCAGATGGTTCCGGTAAAGGTGAAGACCATGCCGGCGGAAAACCTGGGGCCGGGAGGTTTTGAAATAGCCATCACGAAGCGGCTTCCACCATCGAGTTGTCCGACCCCGGTCCACTGCTTGGTCTTGGGGTCAAAGCCCCACACCGACGTTTCCTGCTCATCGACATAGATATTGCAGCCACCGCCGCTGCCATGGCACTTGCCCGTATAGGTTCTTTTCTTGCCCTCGCTCTCCTCCTCAATTTCCCAGGTCGCATGATAATAGGAGTAAAACTCGTAGTAGCTTTCGGCATCACCGGCGTGGGCAGCTTGGAATGCTCCACTGGTGAGGAGTGCAGCCGTGGCGAGGAGGAGGGCGGAGGTGCCCGCAAACAGGTTTTTCATTTCATACCCTCAGGCGGAAAGCAGGACGGAAATGTATCAGGCAAATTGAAGAATCTTTCCGGGGCCTTCGCCTGGGCTCGCAAGCGCTCCGCCCGGATCTGGAGCGGAGGCCATCTGGAGCTTCATGGGTCCGATCCTTCAGGCTCAGTTGAAGGAGCGCAGTTGGCTATTGCGGATCCGCGGTCTGTCCCTCGGCCACGCGGTGTTTGCTTCGCTTCCTGAGATCCCTCTTGATCGCGATCGCGCGGGAACGGAAGTCTGCTGATGGGAGCCCGACCAGAGTGTCGTCTGGGAGGGTCCCGGTATGGTTGGGGAGCGCCGGGCATTCTCTTAAAGTGCGGAGAATCCGGGTGGCAAAAGATTGCGAGTTCAGCTAGCCTGGAGTGGTGAGGGGCTTTGTGTGTGTTCTTGCGGTAATGGGGCTTCTGCAGGGAGTGCTCGAGGCGGAGGTGAGGCTGGGAAGGACGATCTTGTCGTTTGCGACGGTGGAAGAGGGGAAGCGGGTATTGACCAGTCGGGATGATTATGTGGAGCGGATGAGTGCGTTCGACCGGGCGGCGCGGTTGAAGACGGACCGGGTGGTCTCGGAGCGGGAGTACCTGGAATTCGTGGGAAAGAATGTGGTTTCGTGGGACGAGGCGGAGAAGGAGAAGGTCTACCTCGCGATGGAGGGGGTGGAGGAGACCCTGAAGAAGATGGTTTTGCCGTTTCCGGAGAAGATCTGGTTGATCAAGACAACGGGGGAGGAGGAAGGGAACGCGGCCTACACCCGGGCCAACGCGATCGTGTTTCCGGAGAAGTTCCTGAAGGGAGGAGCTCCCTGGGTGCAGCGGGTGCTTTGTCATGAGTTGTTCCACGTGCTGTCGCGGAAAAACCGGGAATTGCGGGAGAAGTGTTATGCAGCGATTGGTTTTGAGAAGTGCGACGAGCTGGAGTTTCCGCCGGAACTGGCAGAGCGGAAGCTGACCAATCCGGATGCCCCGCGCAATGAGCACTGTCTGAAGGTGAAGATTGATGGGGAGGAGCAGTGGATAATCCCGATCCTGTTCTCGAGGGAGGAAAAGTACGATCCGGACAAGGGCGGGGAGTTTTTCCGTTATCTCCAGTTCAAGCTGGTGGTGGTGGAACGCGCGGAGGAAGGGCTGTCTCTTATACACATCTGACGCTGCCGACG
>CAWWCX010000686.1:0-1760 GCA_963935445.1 uncultured Roseibacillus sp. | reverse complement strand
GATGCTGAGATCATCGCCTGGGCGCGCGAGAGGATCGTCCATGCGTCAACGCTGGCGGGAAAGAACTACGGGGCCTCCGACGCGTCCCTCCTTTCGCACTACAAGCACCGGAGGTGGTTGCCCCTGGTTTTTGCGGCATCCCTCGTGCCTCCAGAGCAAGAGGAGACATTCAGGAAGCAGTTGATTCCAGGGCTGGTGATGCACCCGATTTACTACCGGCATTATCCCGGGGGAGAGTCTGCAGCGCACATCATTGGCTATGTTCGCAGCAAGGGGCGCCTCCCGGAGGGGCCGATTGTGCATGGTGATCTTCTTTTTGAAGATGCTCACGGGGATGCTGGATTGGAGAAAATCCTCGACCAGGAGCTCACGGGACGGGCAGGAGAGAGAAAGGTCATCTTTGGGTCCGGAGGCAAAAAACTTCGGGATTCCCTCACCCGGCGCCCTCGGATCGGCCAGACAGTCGTTACCACCCTTGATCTTGATTGGCAGAAGCATGCCGAAGCTGTTCTCGAGGAACATTGCAAGCGGGGCGCATTCGTCGTCATTGATATTCCGACCGGCGAGGTGCTCGTCCTCGCTTCCCGCCCCAGTTATGATATCAATGTCTGGGTTCCCCGGATCAGTAACGAAGAGCTCAGGGCGCTGAACGAAGATGAGGCACGTCCAATGTATGGGCGGGCCTTCCAGGGGCTCTACCCGCCGGCTTCGAGCTTTAAGCCGGTGGTGGCACTAACGTCCCTGACGGGGAACATCGTGGAGGAATGGACGGAGGTTGATTGTCCAGCTTACATTGAGCTGGGTACCCGGCCGAAGAGCAAGATGTGGAACCATACACGGAAGGCGGAGGGGTTGATGAACGTGACACGGGCGATTGCCCGCTCGAACAACTGCTGGTTTTACCAGGTGGGGATCGAGACCGGTCCCAGCGCCTTTCTGGCGACGGCCCGCAAGCTCGGTTACGGGTCAAGGTCCGGACTTCCGCTCCACGGTGAGTCCTCCGGACGGGTTCCGACCAACGAATACGTTCTCAAGAAGTTCGGCAGACCCTTCACGGATGGAGATACGGCCAACTATTCCATCGGTCAGGCCTGGGAAGCCACGCCGCTGCAGGTTGCTCAGTCCATGGCCGGGATTGCCAATGGCTCAGTGCTGCCGAAGCTGCAGCTGATCCGGCAGGTGCAGGATCCCGCCGGAGGAGTGCTGAGTGCCGCAGATCCTGAATCCCGCAATTCCCTCCACCTTGACCCAGATGCCGTCCAGGTAGTGCATGAGGGCATGTTTGACGTAGTGCACGCCGAGTGGGGGACAGGCCGACGGGGTGCACTCAGCTTCGCCGAGGTCTGCGCCAAGACCGGAACGGGACAGTGGATTCCTGCACTGAATCAGGAGATAGCGTGGTATGCGGGGTTCTTTCCCTCCGGGAACCCACGGCTGGCCTTTGCGGTGCTTTACGAGGGCGATCCTGATGAGAAGGTGTCGGGTGGCCGTAAGGCGGCACCCATGGTTCCGGCGTTCTTTGAGAAGTTTAAAAGCGAGATCAAGAATATGATCAGGCCACCTTCCAAGGCGCTCATCGTGGCGGAGGGGGGAGCGGAAGAGCCTGCCGTCCCGGTCGCCCTGCCGGTCGACGAGGAAGGAAACCTGATTACGCCCGATGGTGAAATCCTGCGGGCGATTCCGGTGGAACCCCTCGTGGCTGAGCGCGAGGAGGATGGGGAGCCGGTCGATCCTGTGGGCGAGGCTCTTCCTGCCATCCC
>CAWWCX010000685.1:0-1765 GCA_963935445.1 uncultured Roseibacillus sp. | reverse complement strand
ATCTAGTACGGTCTCGTGGGCTCGGAGATGTGTATAAGAGACAGGGCAACAGGTTCGGCGGGAGCGGCTTCCGCGGCGGGCAGGGCCTCTTCCTCGTCCGCATCAGGAATAATGGGAGTGGCCGGAGAGGGGGAGCTTTCTTCGGAGCCCGGGAAAATGAACTTGGGGCGTTTCGGCGCGTCAGGCGCTTTACCGTCCGCGCTGTCAGGATTCGGTTTTTCAGTCATGAGGAACTTGTTGGGTGATTCTCGCGCATGGAGAGGGGGCTTGTCCATCTCGCGTTCCGCACTGCGGCCTCGCGATTGAGCTGGCAGCAGCGGGCTCCGTAGGGGCCTCCGGTCCTATCCTGGCCTATCCCGCTTTTGATGGCAGAGCGGTTTCCATTCATGAAGCTGTGCGCGTTTTGGGAGAGCGATCTTCATCATGGACCGGGGAGGCGCAATCATGAATACAGTCAGGAGAGAGCTTTTCAGTGGGCTCCCTTTGCAGGAGAGGGATGCTGGCTCGCGTTGCGATAAGCTGAGGGAGAGCAACCCACTACCCGGGCGAAACTACGGTTGAATTGGGAGAGTGATTGAAAGCCGACCTTGAAGGCCACCCCTGAGATCCGTGCGGAGGGGCGAAGCAACTCGCGCTGGGCCCAGCCGATGCGGCATTGCGTGATATAGTCGGTGAGCGTCCAGCCGGTTACTTCCCTGAACACGCGGCAGAAGTGAGATTCCGAAAGGCCCGCCCTCCTCGCCACGACGGCGAGCGGGAGCGATTGATCGAGGTGAGCATGAATATGGTGGCGTGCCCTGGCGATTGTTTCGGGCTCGTGTTCCTCCGGGGCGCTGGCGAGAATCTCCGTGTAGCGTGAAAGCTCGCTGGCGAGGTTTTCGAGGAGCGCGCCCACCGTGGAGTGGCGGGCTGGGTCGCGTGCCTGGGTTTGCGAGTAGGATTTTTTGAGGAGCTGGATTTCGCCCGGGCGGAGGCCCTGCCCGACTAATTTCCCGGATAGGTCGTGATAGTCCTTTTCCGGGGGAAGGGGGTAAAAGAGGTTGCCCACCCTGAGAAAGGCAAAGGCAGTGGAGCCGACCCGGACCGGGGTGGTGGTGTGGGAAAGGGATTGGAAACAAGCGCAGTTGCGTGGGCTTTCACGCCGGGAGCCATTGGATTGAAGCGCTTCTGTCACCTCCAGCCACGCGTCGCAGGCTTCCAGGCAGTGACCGGGGTTCTCGGGAGGGGGGCCCGCAGCCATCTCATGCCGGGCCACGCCCTGGTGCTCATCCGCAGCAGAGAAGAGAAGGTCCAGGCCGGTCGCGCTTTGGAAGGCGCCTTGGTAGATTTGAAAGAGCTCCGAATCCGAGATACGGTCGTAGAGACGTTGCTCGTATTCCTGCAGGGCTGCAGGGGTCGACATGTGCGGAGAGGGGCTTGAAGGCAAGGAGGGCATTGCGGCGATCTTCAGGACGTCGACAAGTTTTTGGGGAAGGAACGATCGGCGGGTAGGAATCCGTGCCGGAGCCTTGAAAGGATCAGTTGGCCCCGGGAGGTGGGCTCCCGGGGTTGGAGAGGTCCAAGTGCGTCAGGCTGATACAGTGCGACAATTGGTCCGCAGGGAAGAAAGGGAAACGAGCCAGAATGTCGCATAGAGAATAGGCCAAGGATCATCGGGGAAAAATATAAATAACTAATAATTAGATGGTTAAAATAATCCAAGGCTGATCTGGCACAGGATCTGCCAAGGAGAATCCCCGCCAAGGCGTGCCTTGGTGGTTCACTT
>CAWWCX010000684.1:0-1770 GCA_963935445.1 uncultured Roseibacillus sp. | reverse complement strand
GGGAGACGGACTGGTTCGGAGTCTACCGGATTGAGACCGATGGCAAGGTGACCCTCCTCAGCAAGGAATGCGACCGACCCAACGGAATCGCGTTGTCACCGGATGAGAAGAAGCTCTATGTCGCCCAGTCGCACGGACCCAAGCCCTATATCTTCTCATGGGATATCAGGGAGGATGGGTCGCTTGGTCCCCAGAAGGTGCTCTTCGACTGTTCCGAGCTTGCGAGAACGTATCCGGGGGCGCCGGATGGCATGAAGGTGGACAAGAATGGGATTATCTGGACGACAGGACCGGGAGGGGTGCTTGTCATCTCGCCGGAAGGGAAGCTCCTGGGCCATATCCTGACCGGGCAACGGACCGCCAACTGCAACTGGGGAGACGACGGGTCGACCCTCTACATGACGGCCGACTTCTACGTGTGCCGGATCAAGACCCTGACCAAGGGAGCAGGCTGGTAAGAGAGGGTCGCGTTTGACCATGCCACAGCTGCAGGTTTCCAGCATCGAGCAGGAGCACACTGTCCTGCAGGTGGTCTTTGTCCCTCCGGAGACGAGTTATTTTGATGACCGCCAGCGAGCCCGCTTGCGCGAAATCCTCACCGAGGCACTCCAGCGTCGAGGGTTGCTGGGTGAACTCATTGCGGTATGGGAAGGCGAAGGGGAGCTGCAATTCATGGGGAACCCGCACTGGGTGGGTTTCCTTGAAAGTGCGGGCTACGCCAACCTTCGCAAGCTGAGCAACGCGTCCATTTCGGTGGATTAGCGGTCGGGCGGGTCAGGCCAGCACTTCCTTGACCACGCGGGCCTTCTCCACGCCGGTGAGCCGGAAGTCCAGTCCCTGGAAGCGGTAGGTGAGGCGCTCATGGTTGATCCCGAGCTGCTGGAGCATGGTGGCATGCAGGTCGTGGACGGAGACGTGGTCCTTGGCAACCTTGTAGCCGAGCTCGTCGGTGGCTCCCCAGCTCGCGCCGCCCTTGATCCCGGCACCAGCCATCCAGAGGGAGAAGGCCTGGATGTGGTGATCCCTGCCGCTGCCCTGGGCCATCGGGGTGCGGCCGAATTCCCCACCCCAGATAATCAGCGTATCTTCCAGTAGTCCGCGCTCCTTCAGGTCCTTGACGAGGGCCGCGGTGGCCTTGTCGATGTGTCCTGCAACGGTGTTAATGGCACCCTTTACGTTGCCGTGATGGTCCCAACCACGATGATAGAGCTGGATGAAGCGAACCCCGCGTTCCGCCAGTCGGCGGGCGACGAGACAGTTTGAGGCGAAGGAGCCGTCCCCGGGCTTGGCCCCGTAGAGTTCAAAGATGTGTTTTGGTTCCTTGGAGACATCCACGAGATCGGGCACGGAGGCCTGCATCTTGAAGGCCATCTCATATTGGGCGATCCGGGTGGCGATCTCAGGATCGTTTTGTCTCTTGCCCAGAAGGTTGTTGAGTCCGTTGATGGTATTGAGCAGGTCACCCTGGTTTTCCCGGGAGACTCCGGCCGGATTATTTACGTAGTGGACTGGATCCCCCTTGGAGTTGAACTGGACTCCCTGAAAGCGGGAAGGAAGAAAGCCGCTGTGCCACTGGCGGGCTGCGATGGGCTGGTCCTGGCCGCCCCCGGAGGAAGTCATGACCACGAAGCCAGGAAGCTCGTCGGTCTCGGCACCAAGTCCGTAGAGCAGCCACGATCCCATGGAAGGCCGCCCCGGGATGACCGATCCGGTATTCATGAAGGTGTGAGCCGGGTCGTGGTTGATCTGCTCGGTGGACATGGAGTTGAT
>CAWWCX010000683.1:0-1780 GCA_963935445.1 uncultured Roseibacillus sp. | reverse complement strand
AAGTATGATGGTGCGCGGGCCCCCGCCGGGGCCGTCCCCAAGGATATCATAATCAATCCGTTTGAGGGCTGGAGGGAGATGACTGTGCTTGAGCTTGCCCGAAATGCGGCCGGGTTTGTCCCGGATGAGCACCTGGTCAGGTATCCTCCCCGGGAGACCATCCTGCGGATGATGCGCAATATGGAGAATCACGCGATGGTCAGGGGGCAGCTTGATCTCGCTGCCTCCATTCGTGACTGCTATGCGCTCGTTGCGCCGGAAGGGCTCCGCTTCCGCTAGGGGCCGGGCATGGATTCGTGATCTCATGGGGTTAGGGTGAGCCTTTGCCTTGCCATGGGATTTGGGGGGTGGAAACTATCGCAATGATGGCTGTCATGCGAGGCGTCGCTCCGATTGTGCTGGCACTTGGGTTGGCTGCTCCCGTCAACGGGGAGGAGCGTGCGGAGGCGGACTGGTGGTCTTTGCAGAAACTGGCCCGTCCGGCCATCCCGGCCGTGAAGGCAAAAGACTGGGTGCGCAATCCGATCGATGCCTTCATTCTCTCCAAGCTTGAGCGGATGGGCTTGGAGCCTGCGCCGGAAGCCAGCGAGTCGGTGATCCGGAGGCGCCTCCACTACGGGCTTACCGGGCTTCCTCCTGCTCCGGGTGCAACTTCCGACGTCGATGCCCTTCTTTCTTCCCGTCATTACGGCGAGCGCTGGGCCCGGCACTGGCTTGATGTGGCCCGCTATGGTGAGAGCAATGGTTTTGAGTATGACCAGCTCCGCCCGAATGCCTGGACGTATCGTGACTGGGTGATTGATGCCTTCAATTCGGACATGCCCTATGACCAGTTCGTCAAGTGGCAGATTGCGGGCGATATTCTCGAGCCCGATCACCCCGGTGCCATTACCGCCACGGGGTTTCTCGTCTGCGGGGCCTATGACGGGCTCATCCCGCAGGGGGACAAGCAACGGCGGATCATGCGGGAGGATGAGATGGAGGATCTCGTGGGGACTGTCGCGCAGAGTTTCCTGGGCTTGACCGTGAACTGTGCCCGCTGTCACGACCACAAGTTCGATCCCATTGCGCAGAAGGAATACTTCCAGATGGCCTCCGCGCTGGCAGGTGTGCGCCGGGGCGATCGCGATGTGCCCGTGGGAGTCCATGTGGCGGAGAAGCGTAAGGAGCTCGAAGAGCTGGGAAGAAAACTTTCCGAGGCCGACGCCGCGATCCGCAAACAGCTTCTTGCGAGGCAACAGGAGAATCCCGCCGGCAAGAATCAGGCTGTTGGCCCTCAGCCGGTTTCGCGGTGGACGTTTGACAAGGATCTGCGTGATGACATCGGGCAGTTGCACGGGCAGGCACGGGGGTCAGCCCGGATAGAAGGGGGTGCTCTTGTCCTCGATGGCAAGTCGGGCTTCGTGGCAACCGCTCCCCTCGGCAAGGAGTTCAAGGCGCGCACCCTCGAGGCGTGGGTCAGACTCGATAATCTCGGTCAGCGCGGTGGTGGCGTGATGACGATCCAGGGAAGCGGGGGTGAACCCTTTGACTCGATTGTCTTTGGGGAGAAGGAGCCGGGGAAGTGGATGTCCGGGAGTTCTGGATACCGCCGGACGAAGAATCTTGGCGGCGGAAGTGAGAAAGAAGCGCTCCAGGAGTTCGTGCACATCGCCATGGTCTACGATGAAGACGGGACGATCACGGGATACCGGAACGGCCGGAAATACGGCAACAGCTACAAGACAGGCGTCGTGACCTACGGGGCCGGCAACAGCCAGATTGTCTTCGGGCTTCGGCA
>CAWWCX010000682.1:0-1786 GCA_963935445.1 uncultured Roseibacillus sp. | reverse complement strand
GGAAGGTGGCTGCTGGCGCGTTCAATGGAGAGGTTCGGATCTGGGATACCGAAACCGGTGAGACCACTGGTGTTTTTAACACTGCGCCAGGTCGTTCATCTCACCGAGATCCGACCGACGCATCCTCCGACTGAGCGCCCCTCAGTCGATTTCGCGGATATAAATATTGGCGAACTCGATCGGGTTCCCATGGTCCTGCAAGCCGATCGGACCTCGCTTCGGAAGGCCTGGTAGTCGCGCCTTGTCGATCACCCTCACCCCGTTGAGATCGACCGTGATTCGGTCGCCGTTCATTCGGATGAAGAACCGATTCCACTCACCGATCGGTCGGTCTGCGCGCTGCTTGGGCGTTACGGCCCTGCGTTCTTCGGGGGTCAGCGACTTCTCGTTTCGGTAACCCCAAATCTCGCCCGAGCCGATCGGCCAGGTCCAGATATTGACCTGGCATCTGTCCTCCCCGTCCTGGCCGCGCAGGTAGATCCCGCTGTCACCACCATCCTCGATCTCGACCTCCTTCTGCTTGCCATCCTCGTCGAGATCGTACTCGCCGCTCGGGAGAATGACGGGCACGTCGCGGACGCGAAGGAGCTTGGGAAGACGCCAGTCTACAATCAGTTCAAAGTCGCCGAAGGACCTCTCGGTCCACAGGCTCTTGTGCCTTGCCCTACCGTTGTAGACGAGCTTCCAGTCCTGGGCCTGCCAATGTCCGACGTGGCCAGGCTCAACCTTCCAGCCCTTGAGATCGACGCCGTTGTAGAGCGATCGAAAACCCTGCTCCTTCTTGGCAGCCTCATCGAAGACCGGACGCAAGCCGTCCTCGGCGGAAATGAGACTGGGAACGGCGAGAATCGCCATTGCGATGGTGAGCGCGAGGCCGGGGGTCGAGGACTTCATGACAACAAGGCGTTCATTATCAGAAATTCGCACCCCTCCAAGTTCGTACCGTGCGGAACTGGAGGCGATCGGGCTCGCCTGGAACTCTTCTACGAGAGCCGGAAGGCCTTCTTTGATTGGGAGGGGCCGGTGGGCCCAGCTTCATCCCGGCCACTTCGCGAAGTTTGGAGCGTCCCCTTAAGAACTGGACAGGTAATAAGGAGACCTTTTCGCAGAGAACGAAGCCCCCTCACACGGATCACTGGATGCAGATCGACAGCGCCTACCGGCAGCAGGTCCGCAGGTGGCTTCGGGAGACTGCGTTCGAAGAGCAGGTCGTATCGAGGGCGAGGCCACCGGTGTAAATGTGGAAGGTTATCCCAGCGCCTCGCGCGTCTTCTTTCACATTCCGGCCCGCGGGAAACTGCCCCCGTGAAGCTCACCGTTTCGAGCGGCTTGCCGATGCGCCCGGCGAAGGAACTGCTGCATGGCCAGAATCCCGGTGGATTTGGCGCGCTGCTCATCGGCCCGAAGGCGAGCATCTATTCCTCGAATCCCTGGAACACGAGCTCGACGTTGATCGGGAAGAAAGGCGACGTGAAGGAGCCCGAAAAGACCATCCCTCGAGGTGCGCATCACCATCGCGAGTGGATCGAGGCCTGCAACGGGAAGGGAGAGTCATTCTTGCCGTTCTCGATCGGCGATCCGCTGACGGAGCTGGTTCCGCAAGCCAACATCGTTGGAATCGCCGGGGAGCCGTTTACCTCCGATCCCGCCACGGGAGAAATCTCGGGCAGCGAGAAAGCCAGCGCGCTGCTTCACCGCGAGTGCCGGAAGGGTTGGACTCTCTAACCGACATCCCTACTCAGGGTCGAGTCCGGCAGTCGTCGTCCTCATTACGGTGCGGGCCTCA
>CAWWCX010000681.1:0-1788 GCA_963935445.1 uncultured Roseibacillus sp. | reverse complement strand
AATCGTCACCCTGCAAGGGATTGCCATCCGGTAGCTTCCTGCTCCGGCTGACAACCAAATGCCCTAAAGCCCACTTTATCATTCTGATGAAAAACCTGTGTCTCCGGGCACTGGCCCTGCCAGTGACTGCGTCCCTTGTATTCACTTCGCTGCCTCTTCGCGCTCAACTTGCGGCCTCCGGCACTGCCGGCGACCGAGCCGTGTATACGATCGGAAGTGGAGCAACCTTGGCCACCGGCTTCGGAACCAGCGTCGATCACCCCTTCGCTACAACTACAATCGCGGATACCGCGGACAGCTTCGACCTGCAGGCGGGGGGCGCTGTCGCACTCACTGCCGGCCACCACCTCGTGATCTACGGAACCCGCTACATCAATGGGGCCGGGGGCGCCCGGGCCGGGCTCGATAACACCATCCTCCTGAATGACACTGCCGTTCCTTACGGGGCAGCCTCCAGTTATTCCCGGGATGGATCCAACAACAACAACTTCGTCAGGGGCGGAACCATCATTGAAGCCGCCCAGGGAGACGCCTTGAGCATCCGGTCCACGCGGGTCGACAACCACCCCCAGACCATCATCCAGCAGGATGCTGACCTCCAGCTCATCAAGCTCGACGATTCGCTCAGCTTCCTTCGCCTCAGTGCCAGCGGCAACATACCCAACCTGATGAGCAACAGTTCAGCAGGCCCGGCAGCCATCAGCTACGACGTGCAGGACGAGGTGGACGCCGGGTTCACCCACGCCGCCGGCTCGAGCGAGATCCCCCTTGAGGAAGCCGGAAGCTACCTCGTCTTCGCAAACAGCGGCTTCCGGATCAGCGGAGGCAACCGCCATCGCCAGGCCATCACCCAGAGACTCACCCTCGATGGCACCCCGGTCGAAGACACCTCCACGGTGGTCTTTGTCCGCTATTCCGCATCCGGCGACGGCGTGGGGGGATTGATGGTCACCGGGGCAGCCTCCCTCGGCACCATCATCGAGACCGATGCCGCCAACAGGGTTCTCGAGGTCGAGGTGGAGCGCGACAATAATCCCGCCACCACCAATACCGCGGTGGCCCTCGAGGCATCCCTCACCGGTCTCACCATCCTGAAGCTGCCCGGCTACGGGGAACACCTCCGTCTCTCCGGTCCTTCCCAGGAAATCAGCGCCGCCCAGGGCAATCCCGAGACACCCCTTGCGCTCTCGGAGGTCTCCCCGGTCTCCAACGCCTCCTTCTCCTACGATGCCGGCACCAGCAGTTCCCAGGTGATCGTCAACAAGGACGGTGACTACCTGTTCCTCGCCTCTCACTACCTTGATGACTTTGACACACCTCCGGGTGAAGCCCGCACCATTACCAGACAGGGATTCCAGACCATCCCAAACGGGGGGACTGCCGGCAAGATCTCCTACGGGCATGGAGGAGCCTACAACCGGGACCGGACCGCCGGAAACGGCGGCGACCGGGCCCGTGATTCCGGGGACTGGGCCGGCGCCATCCTGCCCCTCGCTGCAGGTGATGCAGTGGAGACCACCACGGCCCGCTACGGACTCAGCAATTCCCTGATTGCAAACTCGGTTGGCCTGCAGGCCCTCAACATCGGAAGCATCTCCTCAGCACCCACCGAACCGGTCGTGGAAGTCAACCTCCCACTCAATCAGGTCGTGAACTCAACGAGTACCATCACCTCGGCCTCAAACCTGCGGACCACCCACATCAGTGACGGCGCAGCCGCCCTCGTCTACACCGTGGACACCGCCTGTCTCTTATACACATCTCCGAGCCCACGAGACCGTACTAGAT
>CAWWCX010000680.1:0-1793 GCA_963935445.1 uncultured Roseibacillus sp. | reverse complement strand
CTCACAGGGGGTGGCGGTGGGGTCATGCGGTCTGTTTCGGAGGGGTTTGCCTCGGTTCCCCCCTCTCTGCGCCGTGGAATTGTTCTCGGTATTCTTCCGGCCAGCGAGGAAGGGGAGGTGCCTCAACCTCCAGCCGGCTATCCCAACGAGTTCGTCGAAGTGACGATTCGGACGCACCTGCCAGACCGGGGAGAGCAGGGAGGGACGCGGAGCTCCCGCAATTCCATCAATATCGCCACCGCAGATGCGGTAATCATCCTGCCGGGCGGGGCGGGCACGGCTTCCGAAACGGAGCTCGCCAGGAAGTTCCGCAAACCGTTGATCGGGTTCGGGGGCGGAGGAGCGGCCGAGGGAATCGCGCAGGCGGAATCGCTGGAAGCAGTGGAGCTCTTCCTGAAGAAGGTACTCAGCGAGCCATCGTCCAGCCCCCTTCGATCCGGGCCGGATTCTCAGGCCTGATGCGACTCCTTAAGGAGGCAGTGGATTGAGGCTGGGGACCGGGGCGGCGTTTCAGGCCTCGGCTGCAGCGTCGGCGATCTTGCGTGCCTTCTTGATGATACTGGCGACCGTCTCAGAGGGCTTGGCTCCCTTGCTGATCCAGCCATCGGCTTTCTCAAGATCGAGGGTATAATTCACGCCACCCTGCAGCGGGTCATACGTGCCAATCTGCTCGATGTAGCGGCCATCCCGGCGTTTGCGGCGATCAACAGCGACGATCTTGTAGTAGGGGCGATCCTTGGTGCCTTTGCGTGTGAGTCGAAGAACTACCATTTCGGTGGGGCGTGGGGCGGCGGAACTTGGAGGAATTCCCCCCCTTTGCCAAGGAATTTTGGATGGAAAGCCGCCAAAGGCGTGCAAACCTGTAAATTGTGGGGGTTCCGAGGGGAAAACGGGCGTGGAATCGGCGGGGCTTGGCTTAGATTGCCTCCAATACGATCAGGCCAGCCAGCCAGTCCCGTCCAGACTTCTTGAATTCAATCCGGCACCGGTAGCGCATATGGTAGGTGCGGCCGGCGCCCTGGCTTGCCTCGGCGGACACGGTGGCGTGGTAGACCGCCAACTCCGGGGCGGGGAACTCGACGATCTCATTTTCCCGGCTGATCTGGCAGGAGAGGATGCTGTTCTGGAATTCCACCAGCATGCGGCCGGTCTGGGTTGAGCTCATTGAACCGGAGGGCACGGGGTGAGGGGCCCGGATTTCAACTGCGGGGGCGAGGGCCTCCTGCAGGCGCGCGGCCTTCTCGCGGGGAGCTCCGGCGCTGAGCGCACCTTTTTCCGCACAGGTGAAGATCAGGTCTGCATGGCGAAGGACAGCCTGCTCGGGTGAAGATCTCCAGAGGATGAACCAGGCCGCGGCCAGGGCGGGAACGAGAAAAACAGTGAGCTTGATCCAGGTGTTCATCGTCCTGGAAGAAGCTGGAAGGTAAACCCCTTGAGATACTCTGTCTCCGGAATGCTGGGGAGGATGGGATGATCGGTTCGCTGGGAGTGCGACTCAACCAGGCGGATGGTCTTCCTGGCGTCCACGGAGGCATCACGGACGTTAGCCAGAAAGAGTTCGCGGCTTACATGATGGGAGCATGAGAAGGTGGCGAGGTAGCCGTCGTGGGCGAGAAGTTTAAGAGCGCGCAGGTGAATCTCCTTGTAGCCGCGCATGGCATCTCCGAGGGCTTTCTTGCTCCGGGTGAAAGAGGGCGGGTCGAGAATGATGAGATCGTATTGCTCCTCGCAATTCTTGAGGTAGTCGAAGGCATTCGCTTCGACCGCGTCTATGGTGACCTGATTGAGCAAGG
>CAWWCX010000679.1:0-1793 GCA_963935445.1 uncultured Roseibacillus sp. | reverse complement strand
ACTGCATATCGTCGGCAGCGTCAGATGTGTATAAGAGACAGCGTCTCTGCCGCGCACTGGCTCGCGAAATCTGTTCCACCTGCAAGCGCTGAACCTGCCGCCCCGGGTTGAAACGACTGATACGGGCAAGCCCGCTGTCCACGACGTAGACGATCCCTGGAATCGTAAGCGAGGTCTCTGCCACGTTGGTCGCCAGGACCACCCTGCGCTGGCGGCTCGCTTGAAAGACTCTCTGCTGCTGCGCGAGGCTCAGGCGGGCGAATACCGGCAGGATCTCCGACCCGGACAGATCCCGCCCTTCCAGCAACTTCGCACAATCCCTGATTTCACGCTCCCCGGGCAGAAAAACGAGGATATCACCCTGATCGTCGATATCCGTGATCCATTCCACTGCCCGCGCAACATGATAGCGCAGTTCTTCATCTTCACTTCCCGGGAGGAAATGATCCTCCACCGGGTAGGTGCGGCCCTCCACCTCCACAACGGGAGCGTTCCGGTAAAATTCCGAAAACCGGCCTGCATCGAGGGTCGCCGAGCTGATAAGCAGCCGCAAGTCCTGGCGACGCTCCAAAAGGCGGTGCAGGTAGCCAAGAAGGAAATCGATGTTGAGGGACCGCTCGTGGGCCTCGTCGATGATCAGGGTATCATACTGCCGGAGTGATCGGTCACCCTGCGTCTCAGCCAGCAGGATTCCGTCCGTCATGAACTTGATCGCGGTCGCATCGCTCAGCTTCTCCGCAAACCGCACCTGATAGCCCACCAGACTGCCCTCTGCCGAGCCCATCTCATGAGCCACCCGCCGGGCCACACTCGTGGCCGCCAGCCTCCGTGGCTGCGTGCACCCGATGCGGGCCACCTTCCCCTGCGCATTCCCCCTCTCCTGCGCGAGCTCGAGGGCCATCTTCGGCAGCTGGGTTGTCTTCCCGCTCCCGGTCTCTCCCACCACCACAACAACCCGGCTCGCTCGCATGGCGGCGAGAATCTCTTCCCGCCGCCGCGAAACCGGCAGGTCCGGATAGTCCCAGTCAGGCACGCGCTTGGTTGGCGTGCCCAATCCCTCTGGTCAAGCCCCGGACGGGCGAAGAGTGCGTTTGTCCCCCGGAAGAACCACCACCCATGCCTCGGAACGGCTCCGCAATTGAGGTCACCACGCCTGATCCTCGAAGATCTCCTCGTCCATGTAACAGGTCACCACCGACTTGATGAGAGCCTGCCCGCTCTCCCGCTCATCGTGAAAGACATGATTAGCTCCCTCCACGCGCAGGCGGTCAGCCTCCGCCGTAAACTTGGCCCGGGCGTAAACGAGCACCTCCGGATTCTGCTGGTGGGCCAGTCGCATGCCCGCAATCGCCGCCTCGGCATCGGGAAAGGTAAAGGCGATGCTGCGGGCCCGTCTGATCCCGGCCATCTCGAGGGATTCCGGCTGACGGGCATCGGCATAGAGAACCCTCACTCCCTCCCGGGTCAGCTCCTGCACGGTATCGGCATTCAACTCCAGGACAATCACGGGAATGCCGCACTTCTCCAGGGCTCCGCAGAGATTGCGCCCGACCGGACCATACCCGCACACGATGACATGGTCGTGGAGCGCCCCGCGCTCGCCTTCGGGAGTCAGCTCCGTGAGGCAGGCTCCCTTCTGCGGGAACCACCCCCCTCGTTCAAGGACAGGCGCAAAACGGTCGGCCAGGCGCATCAGGGTCGGCACCAGGCCCATTCCAATCGCGGTGGAAGCGAGAAGTATCTGCTCTAACTCTGTCTCTTATACACATCTCCGAGCCCACGAGACCGTACTA
>CAWWCX010000678.1:0-1795 GCA_963935445.1 uncultured Roseibacillus sp. | reverse complement strand
CAAACTCATGGGGCTTCTATGACATGCACGGAAATGTGGCGGAATGGTGCCGGGATTGGTATGCGTGGACCTACTATGAGAATTCGGTCCCTGCTGACCCGGGGGGGCCGGCGAGTGGAACAGCTCGCGTGGTCCGCGGGGGATTCTGGGGCGCTAGCGCCTGGCGGAGCCGGTCCGCTTACCGCGACCACAATTCCCCCCGGCGTTTCGGCCGGCACCTGGGCTTGCGCATCTGCCTTCTTCCAGAGAAACCGTCTTCCTGATCACTCTCCTGTCCCCCCCTGCCAGTCCCTGGTTCTGAAGGGAGAGGCAGGCAGTCCCGCATCGTTGGTCAGATTCGGATACGCCTCATTAGACCAGCCAAGACGGGCCTGCACGGGAGTGCCAACTTCATGGGACCACACAAGCACCGTGTCACCATCGATTCTGGCCTGGGCCGGCACGAACCGGCCATCCTCACCGGCAATCTCGAATTCAATGAGCGCTTTACCATCGCGGGCCTTCAGCCCACCACCGACGTGCGCGAAAGACAACCGGATCCTGCTCCCCTCAACCTTCATCGCGTCGTAGAGCGGACCAGAGTAAACGACCTTTTTTCCATACTCCCTGGCCAGCGCCCAGAGGGCCAACCGCTCGCCCACGTCCACCTTGTTGACAGGATGGATATCGCTGATCGCCGGAACGAGGTCCGTCGTCACCACCATCCCGGTCCCGGGGATCCCAAGGGTTCGACTCTGCGCTTCCCAGAGCTCGGGCAGGCTCCCGGGGCGATACCCTGAGAAGGGCGCGATCTGGACGAAGTAGAACGGAAAGTCATACCCCCACGCCTCCCGCCAGCCTTCGATCAGGACCTTCATCCGATCAGCATACCTGAGACCGTCTCCCACGTTGGACTCGCCCTGGTACCAAATAGCACCCCGGATGGCCAGGGGCGTCAGCGGCGCAATCATACCGTTGTATAATCTCCCGTCTCTTCCCGGGGTCCATGGCTCACAGCGAGTTCCGCCCACACTGGCGGCAATCATGCCGATGGGAACCTGCAGCTCCCTATGAAGCTTCCGTGCAAAGAAGTAGGCACAGGCCGAGTAACCCGCTCCCCGGCCGCGTTGACGCAAAATCGTGTGCGGGGAACAGGGCAACCACTCACAATCCCCATCGGTCAGCGGTCTCTCCGCATCCCTCGGCGGCATTTCCAGCAGGCGAATCTGTGGAAAATCGGCTGCCGCAACTTCCTCCTGCCAATCCTGACAGGGAGTCTGCCCCGGAGCCGGACCCAGGGGTTTTTCCATATTCGACTGCCCGGAAGCGACCCACACATCGCCCACAACGATATTGTGCAATTCAATCTTGTTCTTCCCCCGGACGGTCATGCGATAGGCAGTGCCATCCGCCTTCTGGGCGGGCAGCTCCACCCTCCAGTTTCCTTCCGCATCAGCCTTGGTCACGACCGTCGCCCTCCTGAACCTGACCGTGACCTCTTCACCTGGATCGGCCCAACCCCAAATCGGCACCGGCCGCCCTCGCTGCATGACCATCTGGCTGCTGATCACCTTGGGCAACCTGACCTCAGCGTGGACCGGAGACAGGATGAAACAGGAAGCGACAACGAGACGGCTGAACCAGGTGTTCCTCACGGCAGACCTTGCAGGATTGGTGGCTGGTTCCTTTTGCCGATCGGGAATGACCTTGTCAATCGTACCAACGGGCTCGGACCAAGGATGATTGATTACAGGAAACGTAACCTTCAGGAACTGTCTCTTATACACATCTGACGCTGCCGACGATATGCAGTGTG
>CAWWCX010000677.1:0-1809 GCA_963935445.1 uncultured Roseibacillus sp. | reverse complement strand
CGGGGGAGGGAAGGGCCACCGGTGGGGAAACTACGCTGTTTCCACCAGCACCTTCGCCCGCGCCTTCGGCTGCGGGCTCCTCCTTATTTTTGACGATTTCGTCCCGGGACTTGTTCAGGGTGTCGATGGTATAGCTGGCGAACTCGTAGGCGCGGTTGGCAAATGCCTGCTCAACTGCAAGCTTGTACTTGAGGTTCTCCTGTGTGGCCTTGAATAGTTGATCAGCATTCTTGGCCTCCTCTTCGGTTTCGTCCTCCTTCTTGGTTCTCTCGGTCGGCAAGTCAGCCTCGACCTGCACGTTCCCGATGTAGTTCGAGGAGGGAGGGGGAGGGGCATCCTCGTCGCTCGAATCCGTTTCCTCCTCATCGTTCATGGGCCAGAAGGAAAAGGTGTAGGTGAAACCGTCGAAGGTCTTGATGACGGCGGTGCGGGCCTGAGCAGAGTCCTTCTGCTTCTCCGCTTCCGCCGGATCGAGAACATCCTCGAACCTGAGCTTGTTGAAGAGTGTGCCGAAGGCCCCGGTTCCGGCGGGGTCCATCTCCTGGTCCTCCTTGAGGTCACCGGTCGAGAATTCGCCATCCTCGCCGGGTCGGGTGACGGTCCAGCCCGCGAATTCCTCGTCGTTGGGAGCGCTCAGTGTGATGGACTGGATTTTTTCAACCTCCACGAACTTGTAGGCGAGCCACGAGGAGGGGTCGGAGATCTCGCCCCGGCGCTTGTCGGTGCTCTTGGAGTCGGCCTCACCGGTCCGTTGGATGAGAGTCCCCAGCGCCTTCCAGATCCCCGGGTTGCGAGCCAGGCTGCGTACGACAAAGCCGCGCGGCGCGCGGCTCGCTACTTCGCCGAACTCTTCCCCGAGGATGACGTCCACCATTTTGTTGCCGCCTGTTCCGGTGACGGAGATGTGGAGACCGCGGGGGTCTTCGGGGCTGGTCTCGCCGGACTGCCTGCGTTCCTCCTGGTAAGCTTCAGCCTCTTCCTTGTTCTCGGGGGCCAGAAGTCCCATCTGAGGAAAGTGTTCTTCCTTGGCGAGCACCTCGAGTCCAATCTTGAACCGGTCCAGGGACTTGAGGAGCTGTTTAATCTCGTTTGGGTTGTCGATGGGGTAGTCCTGCCGATTAGAGACGACCCAGTCCGGGCCCTTTTTGGTCAGGACGACTTCGTTCTCGGAGTCCTTGATGCGGATCTCCCCGGCAGTGGCTTCCTCCACCGAATTGAGGTTTTCGCCAATAAGTTCATTGTTGGGGCTGAAGCGCTCCGGGGTATTGAGGAGCATGACCGTTGCGAGGATCATGCTGATGACGGTGACCCCGACGAGGAGGAGAAGGGGAGAATTCTTCATTTTGCTGCCGTTTTCAGTTTCCGTTTAAAGCCCACGAAGAGGCCGATGATAATGACGATCGTTGGAGTGAGGAGCATGTTCCTCCACTTATGAGTGTTGATGGCCGCTTGGATCTCGTTGCGCTGATCGCGGCTGATCTTGCTTTCCTTACGCTGTTCGTCGCGAATGAGCTCTTCGATCTCACGGACCTTCTCGAGGCTTTCCTCGCTCTGTCCGATGATCATGAGTCCTCCGCCGATATCCTGACCTTCCTGACCTTCCTGCAGAGCCCTGCGGGCCTCCGCGATCTTCGCTTTGATCTCTGCTCGCGGGCCCACTTGCTTCTTGGCGGCATCCTCCCGGATCTTATTGATCGCCGTGAAGGGGCGGCTGGTGGAGTCCTTGCCGCGGATGTTGAGGAGGTCCTGATCTCCGACAAGGTATTCAACAAGGTTCATGATGAAATCCACGTTGTTGTTGTCGCGACC
>CAWWCX010000676.1:0-1813 GCA_963935445.1 uncultured Roseibacillus sp. | reverse complement strand
GACCTCAAGGATGACGCCAGAAAGGAAGCCATCGATAAGCTCCCCGAAGCCGATCGCCACCTTGGTGCCATGATCGTCAAACGCGGCAACCAGGAACTCGCGACCACCCTCAAACCGCTCGCCGGTGACTTCGTCGCGCAGATCATCTTCGGCGTCGGCGTCGTCGGCATGGCCCTCTCCACCATCATCATCCTCATGCTCATCAACGGATTCACGTTCCAAGAGCTCTTAGGAAAACCAGGCGACAAAACCGCCTACATGATCGGCTGCCTTGTCTCTGGAATCGCAGGCTTCTTCGGCCCTTTCATTTGGAAAGGAGACGCCGCTGCCGCCTTGGCCATCCCAACCTCCGTGATCGGAGCATCCCTCATTCCCATCGCCTACTTTACATTCCTCCTCATGATGAATTCGCGGAGCGTTCTCGGTGAACACCGTCCTTCAGGCGGCAAGCGCTACATGTGGAACTGCCTCATGATCGCCGCCACCTCCATCGCAACCTTCGGCACGATCTGGGTGCTCAGCAACAAAGCCAGCGCACCAGGATGGAAAGGCATGATTCCCACCGTTGGACTCGCCTTCCTTGGCGTCCTCTTCGTCGTCGGTGTCATCAGCTTCATTATCAAGGAGAAGCAGTACTCCGCGTCGAAATAGCGCGTCATCCAACTCTCACTCCCACCTCCTCATGAAATTCGGAATCATCGGGGCCGGCATGATCGGCCAGTTCCACGGGAAGGCCATCGAGGCCATGGCGGGCGGCGAGTTGCACTCCGTCTTCGACCTTCGGGCCGAGGCGGCCGAGAAGCTAGCCACCCAGTTCGGGGCCCGGCCCTTCAGCGATCTCGATCAATTCCTCGCAGATGACGAACTGCAGGTCGTCACGGTAGGCACACCCTCCGGTGCACACCTCGACCCCTCTCTGGCTGCTCTCAAGGCGGGTAAGCATGTCATCTGCGAGAAACCCCTCGAGATCACTCCCGAACGCATCGACTTGATGCGCAAGACCGCCGAGGAAAGTGGAGTCACCCTCGCCGCGGTCCTCAACCGCCGCTTCCACCCCGCCATGGATGCCTTCAAGGCTGCCGTGGACTCCGGACGCTTCGGGACCCTCACCTCGGCCTCCGCCTACGTAAAGTGGTACCGCGACCAGGCCTATTACGACTCAGCAGCCTGGCGGGGAACCTGGAAACTCGATGGAGGGGGCGCCCTCATGAACCAGTCGATTCATACCATCGACGCCCTTCTCTACCTCGCCGGGCCGGTTGTCAGCGTTCAGGCCAACGCCACCTGCCTGACCCACTCGGATATCGAGGTCGAAGACACCGCGGTTGCCATCGTGGAGTTTGCAAATGGCGCCCGGGGGGTCATCGAAGGCTCAACCTCCAACTGGTCCCGGGACGGACATCCCGCCCGCGTCCAGCTCTGCGGGGATCGTGGAAGCGTGTTCCTCGCCGACGAGTCCTTCGAAATCTGGGATTTCATGGACGAAGACCCTGCCGATGCCGGCGTTCACGCCACCATGATGAAGGGGCAGGAAGCCGGTCTGGGGGCCAACGACCCCACCGCCATCAACTTCGATGGCCACCAGAAGAATTTCGAGGAGGTTGTCACCGCCATCCGTGAAGGTCGCGCTTCCAGCGTCAATGCCGTGGAGGCGCGCAAGGCGGTCGCCCTCATCTGTGCCATCTACGAGAGTGCGCAGAATGACGGCAGGAAAGTTGTCCTCTGAGGAAGCAGGAATCCCTGCAGGAGGTGGCCGGACTGTCCCTCCGCCTGTCTCTTATACACATCTCCGAGCCCACGAGACCGTACTAGA
>CAWWCX010000675.1:0-1832 GCA_963935445.1 uncultured Roseibacillus sp. | reverse complement strand
AGGAAATACTCGGAGAGGATAACTTTCAGAACCGCATCCCCAAGAAATTCGAGCCGCTGGTTGTCACTGGTCTCCCCACGCTGCTCGGATGCCATACTCGGGTGGGTCATCGCCTGCTGCAGCAGGGACTGGTCCTTGAACGGATAACCAAGCTTCTCTGACAACGGGCTTTCCATCTTCCCCCAAGGCCTTACGTAATCCGGAGCAAAGGGTAAAGAATGTTGCGCTGACAGAGCCACTTCCAGCGTTTCCCGGGCCACTCAACTGCATCTTTGCCCTTGAATCGTCTCCGTGGCGCCCTAAGTTTCCCCCCCCGGAGACGGTGGCCGTAGCTCAGTTGGTAGAGCCCCTGATTGTGGTTCAGGTTGTCGCGGGTTCGAGTCCCGTCGGTCGCCCATCCCTCCCCCCGTCCTCCGGGCCGGCGCATATCCGGGGACTCATGCTCCGTTTTTATCCAAGTAGCCCTTCACAAGTGGCTTGTTGAGCATAACCAAGGCCAGAATCGGGTAGACCAGCGCGACAAATGTGCTGAGCACCGTAGTCGCAGCGCCGAAAACTTCCTGGAGCTGCATCATGTTGAGGCTTCCTGGCGCAGAGGCCGAGGCAGCTCCGGTCAGCTCCTCAATCTTGGCGTGGTAGCGCCTCATTGCCTGCACGCCGGTCGTCAGGAACAGGACGAGATATACCAGGCGCCTGCCCACCGAGGCCCATGAATAGAGGTTCGAGCTCTGGACCGCATTCCTGCGCTTCTTCACCAGCCGGATGCCCGCTACCAGGATCAGGACCGCCACCACTAGACTGGTCAGCGCATGAATCCAATTCAACAGGGCCAGCTCCTTCATGAGAATCCGCAGCGCGTCAAACGCTCCGATCATCATCTCGGCCTCGGGTGGCACAGCCGAGCCGGAAGGCAGCTCGCTCTCCACGAGGTCCTGGAACCAGAGGACGAGAGGATCCACGACGAGAAGCATCGCCACGAAGAAACTCCCCCCCAGCAGGCCGAGCGCCCCGAAGACGATGTGCATGATCCCGAATACCCTGATCCGGCCCGGTTCGAGATCTCCCGGGGAAAAGGACGGCGGCTGGGGAATCATGTGCGACGGCATGTCTGGACTTGATCAGGGCGCTTGGCCCTATCGGACGGATGCCCGCACCTGGCGAGCAGACCACTGGACCGAGGAGGTCTCTCCCACCTTGTCAAAGCTGGCGGCAAAGGGCCCGGAAGCCCGTTTCTCTACATCCGCCGCTCCGATAAAAGGGCTGAAGGGAGTCATTGGGACCTGCATGACCCCGGCCTTTCCGGTGCGATTGCCAGACACACCCGCCGACACATTCCCGGCCCCTATCCCAGCACTCACACCGGGATCAGCGCGGATCGTGAATTCAATGGGCTCCCGATCCTTCTCCGGAGTCGCGATTTCCAGGGTAAGCCTGCCGTTTGCAAGTGTTCCCACCAGCGGAAACGTCCGGTTTGGATTAAGATCCGTGATCTCACCGCCCACCTCGGGGTTGAATGACACGATGCCCACTGAGACGGCAGGCAGTCCACTGACAGTCAGCCTGGAATCATAGGTCATTTCAATTTCCCCACGCACGACACCGTCCTTGTCGACGTTGAACCAGAACTCGTGCCTCACACTGCGCGTCAACTGCCGGACCTTGTCCCGGATGACGATCTCCTTCGCGGTTCCCTTTCCCTCCCAGTAGCCTGCTTCCGCACTCTGCTGCTCGCTGCATCCACCGAGCAGGAACGCGAGGAGGGCACAGGCCGGCAGGCCTCCGGGGAAAGTTGACACGCCGCAAGGCTCCCACCGCGCTCATTTGCGGTCAAT
>CAWWCX010000674.1:0-1839 GCA_963935445.1 uncultured Roseibacillus sp. | reverse complement strand
CCGGCGCGTGAATGGAGCCTCGCGAGTAACAACCTGCAGACCGCGGTAGCCCTCGGATCGTGGGGGATGGTGCTGCGGCAGTCTCCCTTCGGGGGCACGCTTGCCCACCAGCACATCCGGGAGCTTGCGGAGGACGCGCTGACCGGAAGCGAGAAGCCTGATCTCAAGCGGAGAGAAGCCCTGCAACTCGTTCTTGATTCGCTTCCGCTCTTCGAAATTGAACCTGAAGCCGGCGAGCGCTAGCCCATTGGGCAGGATTGGATCTCAGGCCCGATTACAGGTTGGCGGCATTGAGAATGGCGTCTCCATCGAGGTAGTCTGCGAAGGTGTGGGCAACCTTGAGTTCCTGGAGGGCACGGATGTTGCTGCCGATGCCGACCAGTTCCCAACCCAGTTGGCTGGTGGCCCGGACGTCCCAGGGAGCATCTCCGAAGTAGAGGACGCGCTCGAAGGAAGTTTGGGCGAACTTCTCCAGAAGATGGCTGTGAGCGATGCACATGATTTCGCTTCGGCTCACGGCCTCTGAGGCACTGGCGAGTGGGAGGCCCTCAAAAGGGATGCCGGCCCTCTGCAGTTTGAGCCTGGCGGAAGATTGCCAGCACCCGGTAGCGATACCGACTGCGTGCCCCGTATCCCGCATGTGGCGGAGAAAGTCGCCGGCACCGGGAACAGCGCGGTAAGCCTCGTCCGGTTGCGCTGCAAGAAGGGCCAGGAAGTGTTCCTCGAATGTGGCCTGTTCCCGGTCCGTTGGCGGTGAGCCCCGGTGTCGGCGGTAGAGCTCCTCAAGCACGCCCGGGTCGGTTGCATGCGGATAGTTGTTCCAGTTGGGGTCGACCCCGTTCTGCTCGAGGAGGTTACGCGTAGCGCGGAGGTAGCAGGTGGTGTCTACCTCGTTGGTCTCGGTGAGGGTGCCGTCGATATCGAAGATGACCGCGTGCATGGGTGTGCAGGGTGACGGTTCCATGGGGCCGATCAAGCGCGGACCGTATTCATGAATTGCGACAGGGCCTGGGGAGGGAAGAATAATCTCCGGTCGGTGGGCAGCCGGGGCAGCAGGTCGGCGGGCGGTTCCCGCTCTACAGGGAAAAGCCCGCAGTCCGGGACTTTGCTGGACTTGGGACGACTTTGTGGGTTGCCCGGGGCGTCAGCCCGAATAGGCTTGGCCGCCATGGCGAACGGTCGGAACCGAAAGATGCGGAGGGCCGGGCTTGTTCTCCTTGTGGTCCTGGTAGGGGGATTGGGGACCTGGAAGTGGGTCACGCGGGACAAGCCTCGTTATGAGGCCGCCTTCGCCGAGTACATATGGGTGGCCTTCCCGCCGGGTTACCCGATGAATGGCACGGACTTCGGGGGGCCGAAGATCGATGAGATCCTGCGCGAGCGCAAAATGGGTTATCTCGGCGGAGTGGCCGGGGTCGGAGACCCTCCCGAGGTCGTGGAAGTGGAGCTCGCCGTCGACCTCAACGTGCTGGAAGCCAAGGCTCTTGTGGAAGAGTTTCAGGAAATGGGTCTTCTGCCGGCCGAGGCCACTTATGAAGCTGGCAAGTATCCGCGCTCCTGGCCGGAGGACTGAGCGCGGGGTTTCCGGCCATCGAATAGTTCAGATCCCGTTTCAGGACCAATTGCAGGGAGCGGAGCATGCTTCCATTCGGGTATTCCTGTGGATATGCCAGCCAAAGACTGCGGGATACGTCTTGCAGGGAGATGAGTGTCCCATCCGCCGCGCTGGGTCCGGTGGATCTGGTATGGCCGAGCTTGCAATCGAGGTTCGAAGCCCGCTAAACTTGGTGTCCAATCGAACTTCAAATGATCGTGGAACAGACCTTTTTACTTTTGATT
>CAWWCX010000673.1:0-1859 GCA_963935445.1 uncultured Roseibacillus sp. | reverse complement strand
GATCTAGTACGGTCTCGTGGGCTCGGAGATGTGTATAAGAGACAGATCCCGCCACCATGGCCAATACCGAGGAGAACTATGCCACCCAGCCCCGCTGGGTCCGCGAACGCCGTTTCGGCATCCACGGAATCGACCACATGCAGACTGGTCCCCTCGACCACGACCCGGTCCCTGACTTCGACGAACTCTACTACAACTTCTGCGAAACCATCCACGGCCTCGATGAAAACATCGGGCGCCTCCTCACCCACCTCGACCAGAGCGAACTCACCAAGGATACCCTCGTGGTTTACATGGGAGACAACGGGTTCGCCCTTGGCGAACACGGCTTCTACGACAAGCGTGATGCCTTCGAGGAAAGCATCCGCGTCCCTCTCCTCGCCCGGGGACCGGGCATCAAGCCAGGCACCGTCATCGAGGAAATGGTCCAGAATATTGATATTGCTCCCACCCTCCTCGAGGCTGCCGGAACCAAGGCTCCTGCCAATGCCCCGAAGTTCGACGGGCGCTCCTTTCTCTCCCTCCTCAAGGGCCTCAAGCCTCCTACCCCATGGCGCGACCACATCCTCTACGAATACCACTGGGAATGGAACTTTCCCGCCCAGCCCACCACCCTTGCCATTCGTACCAACCGCTGGAAATACGTCTACACCCACGGCCACTGGGACATCAATGGCCTCTACGACCTCGAGACCGATCCCCACGAACGCCACAACCTGATCAGGGTCCCTGCCTTCCGCGAAAAAGCCGACTCCCTCCGCACCCAGCTCTTCAAGGAACTCGGTGAGTCCGGCGGACTCCTCATGCCCATTCGTCCCCCCGCTGGCGATCCCTACCACGACCGGAAACTGAAACGGTAGCCGATCGGGGCCTGCCTGTAACAATTCATCCCAGCCTCCCACTCGAAGAAGGAGTCACTCCGGACACCTCGATCGCGGATAAACCAGCCTTCTCCCAATGGCCCGCAACGTCGAAATCAAGGCCCACCTGTCCGACTACGAGGACACCGCCCGGCGGGCCCGGGAATTGTCGCGCTCCGAACCGATCGTCATCGAGCAGGAAGATGTCTTCTTCCCCTGCCCCTCCGGCCGGCTCAAGCTCCGCATCCTCGACCCGGAGCGGGGTGAACTCATTTTCTACCAGCGCCCGGACCAGGAGGGACCCAAGACCTCCCACTACTCCCTTGCCCCCACTTCCGATCCCGCCGGAATGCGAAATGTCCTCGCTGCCGCCTACGGGGAAAAGGCCGTGGTCCGGAAAATCCGCCATCTCTACCTCGTCGGCCGGACCCGTATCCATCTCGACCGGGTCGAGGGACTCGGGGACTTTCTTGAACTCGAGGTCGTCCTCGCCGGGGAGGATGAAACAGGAGATGGCGAGGCTGAGGCTCACGTCCTCATGAAGCAGCTCGGGATCAGCCGAGCCGACCTGGTCCCCGATGCCTACGTAGATCTGTTAGAAAAATCATAACAACTCGAACGTCGCCCGTTGGGCAGGACGCACGAATCATCGGGAGCTACCTGCGTTTGGTGCTGCGCGACTTGGAGGCTTCGGTTTTTCCCCGACTCGCGGCCCGCGCCTTCGCTTCGGCAGCAGCCCGCTCAACCTTTGCCTGACGCCGAGCCTGCTCTGCAACGGCCCGGCGGCGGGCCTCCAGTTCAGCTCGGCGCTGCATTTCGGCCCGGGCCTTGGCCTGTTCTGTAGCGGCCCGGCGCTGCGCGTCTGCCCTCGCGCGCTCCTCAACCTCTCGGCGCCGTGCTTCGACCTGAGCACGTCGACGCGCTTCATACTCTGCGCGCTGTTTCGCTTCCACTGCCTTCTGTCGCACCAGCGCCGCCCGCTTCGCCTCCTCGGCTTTT
>CAWWCX010000672.1:0-1862 GCA_963935445.1 uncultured Roseibacillus sp. | reverse complement strand
ACCCTATAGAAATAGGGTTAACTCAGCCTACCGGCGGTGGGACTCGAACCCACACTCCCGAGGGAACCCGATTTTGAATCGCGCGCGTCTACCAATTCCGCCACACCGGCTCAGGCTGGGCGGGGAGTCTCGGGACGACATTTCGTGATGTCAAGCGGGGGGCGTTGTTCAAAGCGCACCCTTGGGAGGGCCAAGGATCTCACGGAGGACGATCGCATCCCGGGCGGAGGATGGAGTGGCGAGGATCTCGCGGATGGGAGTGCGTCCACCACCGCGATGTGGGCGACGGGAATGTTTCGAACCAGCTTCCCTGGCCTGAAGTCGTTTTAAGGCGGCCGTCTCTGCGGCGGTGAGAGTCTCCCGTTCAGGTGCAGCGGCGGGATTCGTCTTCGGCACCGGTGGCGGGCCCGAGGGTGCCGAGGGTGGTGGTGGAGGGGATGCGGTGCCGGCATCCTCGGACCGGGAGCCCACTGGAGGACCGAAAAAGTCGAGGATGCTCAATTGCTGGGGGGGCTCCTTCCGGGCCTGTTCCCCGGAACCAGGCTGCGGGGGTGTCTCGCCCCGCTGACGCTCAATGACCTGTTGCCGGGTTTCCTCGTAGAGCTCGGTAAAGGACTGTTGCTGCTCCTCGTCCCCGTTCTTTCCCTTGACGTTCTCGAGCACGTATTTCAAGGCCGCAATGACCATGAAGACGAGCAGGATGATGGCCTGCGGTTGTTCGAGAAGCTCCACGGTGTGGGATTCCGGGTTGAGGAAGGCAAGATTGCGACGAGTCCCTTACTGGATGGGTTGATCGTTGTCCGGTGCGTCGGTCGCGATGGATTCCCGCATCTGGGTGTCGGCCTGAACATTGCGGTATTTCACGTAGTCCATGATGCCGAGATTACCGGATCGGAAGGCTTCCGCCATGGCGAGGGGGACCTGAGCCTCGGCCTCGACCACCTTGGCACGCATCTCCTGGGTCCGGGCGGCCATCTCCTGCTCGGAGGCGACCGCTGCGGCTCGCCGCATTTCCGCCTTGGCCTGGGCGACCTGCTTGTCGGCCTCGGCCTGTTCAGCCTGCAGGCGGGCACCCACGTTGTCAGCGACATCGACATCGGCGATGTCGATGGAGAGGATCTCAAAGGCGGTGGAGGCGTCGACGCCCTTTTCCAGAACAAGCTTGGAGATATTGTCGGGGTTCTCGAGGACCGCCTTGTAGGAAGCGGCCGAGCCTACCGAGGTGACGATGCCCTCACCCACCCGGGCGACAATGGTTTCTTCTGTTGCTCCACCCACGAACCGGTCGAGGTTTGTCCGGACGGTGACCCGGCCGCGGACATTGACGGCGATTCCATCCTTGGCCACGGCGGTGATCTTGGTTACCCCGGCAGCGGGGTTCGGGCAGTCGATCACCATCGGGTTGATGGAGGTTCGAACCGCCTCGAGGACGGTTTTTCCAGTGTCCTTGGTGGCAAGGTCGATGGCGCAGGCCCGATCGAAGCTGAGGTCGATGCCGGCCTTGTCTGATGCAATACAGGCGAGGACCACATAGCTGACCTCCCCCCCGGCCAGGTAGTGGGCTTCGAGCTGGTCGGTGGTGAAGGAGAGGCCGGCCTTGACCGCGGTAATGCGGCTATCAGTGATCATTCCGTAGGGGACCTTCCGGAAAAACATCCCGATCAGGCTGCCCCAGCTGACCGGGGCGTTTGCGAGGCGGGCCCTGAACCAGGTGGTGAAGAACTTCAGGAGGACAACGCCCATGATGAGGGGGAGCAGGCTACCCACCCCGACAATGCCGAAAATGATGTAGTCGCCTGCGTTTGCCAGATACTGCGAAGGGAGAAAAGTGCTCATGATCTTGAGTAGTCGGGAGGAGCATA
>CAWWCX010000671.1:0-1866 GCA_963935445.1 uncultured Roseibacillus sp. | reverse complement strand
GAGCCCGAGCCCGAGCCCGAGCCAGCAGGTTTGGCTGAGCCACAACCGGACGAGTTCCCGGGGAGGGAGTCAGTTTCGGAACTCGAGCCCCTTCCCCAGGCCGGTCCGGACGAGGACCCTGACCTTGCGGAGGAGGGTTCTCTTGAAGGCACACCCGAAGGGGAATTAACGGCCAATGGGTCTGATGATTTCGAGGTGGTGCTGCCGGAGGAGGTTCCTGCCGAACCGGCTCCTGCCCAGCCTCGCCGAGGCCGTAAGCCCCGACTGAAGATGAAGAAGTTGAGGGGGGCGCAGGACAATGAGGTAGAGCCGGTGAAGCTTCCGCAAGACTCCCCGGATACGGTTCCCAGCCTTACCAGCCCCGTAAAGCTGCCGCCGCCTTCCGAGACCTCATCGGAGAAAGACGTTTTTGAATCTTCAGAGGAGCTCGATATCGAAGAGGAATCCACGGAGACGGACGCCCCAGCCCAGTCTGTTGGCGCCGGGCCGATTCCCCGTCTTGCGGAGACCGGAGAGTCGCTGCGCCTCGGGGCGGAGGAAGAGGGAATCGGGGCCTTCGAGGAGGTGGAGCCGGCGGAAGGGCCGGCACCCATTCAGGTGGAGTCTCTGGAGGAAATTCAGGCTTCCGCCCAGAAGAAGCGCCCGCAGGATGAATTGGCTCTTGATGGGGGCCCAAAAGGTCGTTTCGAAGGGGAGGATCCCAACCTCTTAGAAGGGGAAGATCTCGATATCCCACCCTTTCTGCGCAACAAGAAGTAAGTGGTCCGGGTTTCGCGGGGCCCTGTTTGCTGCTGTGCCGACAGGGCTCACGCCCAACTGCCGGAAAAGGAACAGGGGATGGATGGAGAGGGCGGAAGCTCATGATTCGGGCGATGCCGGTGCGGAGCTTTCCTGTACGATGTTTGTTCCGTCGATGAGGTGCCAGGGGAGCCCGCGGCGGGCGACCCGGACCAGCATGGGGGCGGTAGGAAGATCCTCCGGGACCCAGACCCCCGGCTTGTTCCAGTCGGTACAGGAAGCGAGTAGAAGCTCAGCAGCAACTACTGGAGGGACGCCCGCGGTGTAACTGACCGCCTGCGCCCCGGACTCGGTGAAGGCATCCTCGTGATCGCAGACGTTGTAAATGTAGAGGGTGGTCGGCGCTCCATTGAGGGTTCCCCGGGCAAGGCATCCTATATGCGTACGGCCGGTGTAGCTGGCCCCGAGGGTGGCAGGGTCGGGGAGAGTGTGTCGAAGAAACTGGAGCGGAATCACTTCTGTCCCCTGACAGGAGATCGGCGTGGTTTCCAGTAGGCCGATTTTTCCCAGGATCTCGATATGTCTGAGGTAGTCGTCTGAGAATCCCATCCAGAACTGCGCCCGACGCACGGCAGGCATTCTCGCTACGATTGTTTCCAGTTCCTCATGGTAGATTCGGGTGAGTTTGCGGGGGCCAAGTCCGGGGAGAAGATAGGACGCCTGGGTCTGGAAAGCTGGTTCCTGCTTCCAGCGATCATTCTCCCACCAGACAGCAGGCTGGGTTATTTCCTGAATGTTGGTGACCGCATTGAAATTGGTGGCAAAGGGGTGGCCGTGAGATCCTCCGTTACAGTCGAGAATGTCGAGGGTTTCCAGAACGTCGAGGCGTTCTGCGAGATGAGCTGCAAAGACATTGGTCATGCCGGGATCGAAGCCGATAGACAACAGGGCTGTAAGGCCCGCAGCCTTGAACTGTTCATGGTAGGCCAGTTGCCATTTGTAAGCGAACATCTCGTATTGCCCCGGGACCGGTTCCGGCGCGGAGGTGTCGATATAGTGCGCACCCGCTTCGAGGCAGGCCTGCATGATCGGCAGGTTCTGCTCGGGTAGAGCGGCATTGAGTACGAT
>CAWWCX010000670.1:0-1871 GCA_963935445.1 uncultured Roseibacillus sp. | reverse complement strand
CGACCTTGCGGAAAGTCTGGCTCGGCGAGACCGGGATCTCCGCCCGCGGTCGCGCCCGGTTGAAGGCCGGGCTGCCCATGTGTGTGATCGATCTGACCGGGGACTGAAGATCATGCTGTTGCGCAAGATATCGGTCCCGCGGCCTGTTTTCATGAGGGCACCCGACAGGCTTTAAACGGCCTGCAGGCGGGGCGCGCGTTCGAAGCAAAGGCGAGCTGCTTCCCGGGCATGTATTCGTAGTCCCAGCTAGTCAGCACCTCCGGGGCCCGGCAGGTGCGCTCCTCTCCCACCTGCGCTCTCAATTCCGTGTCAGAGGAGCGCTGGCACAAATCTCCGGGATGGAGGAGTGCGAATTCCCGGGCAGGAAGCGGGTCTCCCATGATCCCGAAAAACTTTTCGCCCACCCCGACCGGAACAAGGAGCACTCACCGCAGAAAGCATCCCGCCAGCTCCCCCAGGCGCGTGATCCGTAAATCGGGCTCATGGTCCCCGGGCTTTGCCTCAAATCTTTCGTAAGGCAAATGTTCCGTGGTGAGAATGGCATTCATCCCCATCCTCTTTGCCCCCTGCACATCTGCCAGCCAGTTGTCGCCGATATAGACACAGTCCTCAGCACCAAGTCCCAATCCCTCAAGGAGAAGCTCATAGGGCCGTGGATGAGGCTTCACGAAACCCACCTCGCCCGAGATGACGATCACCTCGAAAAACCTCCCCAGAGAGAGCCTTGACAGGCCATCCCGGATCGAACGTCCACAGGGATAATTAGATAAAAGCGCGAGACGGTAACGGCCGGCAAGGTTTCCCAGCAATTCAAGCACCTCCTCCGTAACACGAATTCCATCGACGAAAGCACGGTATCGCGCTTCCACCATGCGTTCGACCTGCCAGTGCTTCGGTTCCACCGAACACACTTCCCGGATCAACTGGGCCGCCAGGGCTGACATCTCACCTTCATGAAAACCATTCGAGTAGGGCTCGACGATCTGTCGATTGCGAACGGCGCGCAGCTTCTCTGCATCGCACTCCCCGAACATGTCCTCCAGCGATTCCCTGAGAGCCTCAAGCTGATGAGCAATCTGACGCGGCCCGAATTCGATCAGGGTATTGCCGAGGTCGAAGCACAACGCCCTCACTTTTTCCAGTGGCACTCTGGTTACGTCCTCCATTGTCCCCAGAGAATGGCATGGCCTGTTCGATCAGCCCAGCGACGAGTTCGTTCACATCACCCTGCCGGTCGATCCTCCTTTACCGGTCGAACCAGGCATCCGGCGCCCCGCTCCTTCAATCCTTCCCGAGGGCGTCGCGCAGGACCTGCACGGTATGCCGGACCCTGACCGAGGACCCAAGATTCCTGAGGTGCAGGGAGAGCTGGGTCAGGCATCCGATGTTTCCACTAGCAACAACCGTCGCCCCGCTCTCCAGCACGGCCCGCGCTTTTGCCTCACCCAGCGAGGCCGCTACCTGGGGCTGGTCAATGTTGTAGGTTCCAGCCGATCCGCAGCAGAGGTGCGCATCCCGCAGCTCCACCACCTGTGCTCCGGGAATGCGCTGCAGCAGCCGGCGCGGGTCGCTCCGGACCCCCTGCCCGTTTGAGAGGTGACAGGCGTCATGATAGGCGATCACGACCTTCCCGTCACGGTCGGGAAAATCTCTCAACCCTCCCACCTGTTCGAGATAGACGCTCACATCCACGACCCGGGCGGCCAGTTCCGCCGCCCGCTCCTCATCTTCAGTGCCCTTGAGAATAAGAGGATATTCGTGCATGCCCGACCCACACCCCGCCGCATTCGTGATGACCGCATCGACCTCCGGGAAAGCCTCGATGTTACGCCGGGCGAACTCCTTGGCGGCACGATGATCCCCCACATGCC
>CAWWCX010000669.1:0-1884 GCA_963935445.1 uncultured Roseibacillus sp. | reverse complement strand
GAGGAGATTGTTCGCCTCTCCAAGGCAAACGGCCTGAAGTACATGATGATGGAGACCGTCGTCTACGCCCGCGAATTCCTCTACATGAAGGATCTCTACGACCGCGGGGAGCTGGGCAAGGTCCAATACCTCAAGGCCTCCCACCAGCAGGACATGGATGGCTGGCCCGGCTACTGGCCCGGCCTTCCTCCCATGCACTACGCCACCCACTGCGTCGGCCCCGTCCTCGGCCTCACCCGCGGCGAGGCTGAGTATGTGTCGTGCTTCCCCTCCGGAACCATCCGCGAGGAAATGCATGCCTGCTACAACTCGCCCTTTGCAGTGGAGAGCTGCCACATCAAGTTTCGCAACAGCGACCTCACCGCTCTCGTGTATCGTTCACTCTTTGACGTCGCCCGTCAGTATCGCGAATCGTTCGAAGTCTACGGCGAGAAGAAATCCGTCGAATGGCCTCTCATCGAGGGCAAGCCCCTTGTCGTTCACACCGCCAAGAAGCCCGAGCCCGAGATTCCCGAGGAAGTCGAGAGCCCGGACTACGGCCACCTCCTCCCTGAAGAAGTAGCCCCCTTCACCACCGGTGGCGTTTATGGCGGGGAAACCGGCGAAGAGCACCTCTCCTTCACTCAGGGGGCAGGTCACGGAGGCTCCCATCCTCACCTGGCTCATCAGTTCGTGAACATGCTTGTGACCGGTGAGGACGCCTATCCCAACGCGGTGGAATCCGCCAACATCACCTGCACCGGCATCCTGGCCCACGAATCCGCCCTCGAGGGCGGTAAGATCAAGGAGCTTCCCTCCTGGTCCCTGCGCCAGGAGTAGGTGTCCCCGGCCTGGGTTCCCGATTCACCTTCCCTCTCTCAGGAGTCGGCCATCCGGCCGGCTCTTTTTCTTCCGCCTCCACACCGGGAAACACTCCTCTCCGCCCAAAGGGTTTTCCTGAATTCCACTCACCAATCCTGCTACCATCCCAGCCCAACGGAACCCGGAATAATCCCACAACGATCCCACCGGCAATTCGTCGACCAGGCCGCCTTTCCAAGGTGAAAAATGTTTGTTCTCCAGCCGTTCCGCCATTTTCCTCCAAACACCCCATGTCCAAGTCATCCAGCCTCCTTCTCAACCCCCTCGTCCTCGCCGCCTCAGGGATGATTCTCCTCGGTGTGACTGCGGTCGTTATTACCTCCTCGATCGTCTCGGACGAAGAGGGTCGCGAGCCTCCCACCCCGACGCGCGTTGCCAAGTCCTCGGGACACCCTTCCGGTTCCACTTCATCGCCACCCTCCGGTGGGTCGCGAAAATCCAAGGGTAAAACCGAGGAGGAAATGAAGGGAAACGGCACAGGGCCAGCCCCCAATATCGTAGCCGAAAAGTCCAAGCGCAAAGAGTTGATGATCCGCACCTCCGTGCAGGCCCGCAGTGAACTCAAGGCCTTGCGCGAGAAATACCAAACCGAGTTTGACTCTCCCGAGGCACGCAAGGCGTTTTCCGACAAACTGCGAGCGGTGACCGACGCCGGGGAAAGAAAGCGCCTCCTGGAAGAACACGACCTGGCTCGTCGGATCGCCCGCGACAGGATGGACGCCGAGAAAGGATTCCCCGGGAGAGCCCGGGAGAAACGACTGATTGCTCTCATGCAGGTTCAGAATCTCTGGCGCATGAACTCTTTCGTCGCCCAGAACGATTCCCTCAAGGCGGAAGCGGAACAATTCGACGACGGTCTCGCCGAGTGGGTCGCGAACTCGGACGGGATGAGCGAGGAGGAGTTCCACGAAAGCTTCAATACCCTCAGGCAAACGCTCAACACCCTTCGTATCCGGAGCGGGCGCTGAAGTCAGCAAACGGAACCCTTCCTCCCTCTCCCTGAAGCTGGATCCAAGCTCGCTC
>CAWWCX010000668.1:0-1910 GCA_963935445.1 uncultured Roseibacillus sp. | reverse complement strand
CACACTGCATATCGTCGGCAGCGTCAGATGTGTATAAGAGACAGTTCCCGGGCAGAGCAACGAAGGCACCGCGAACGAGAACGAGAAGGCAGCCTGCCCCTCTCCCCGCACACACCATGTCTGAAGCAGCCACTCCCTCCCCCGAATCCGGTCCCGCGCCCACTCCCGCGGACCAGCCCTCCTCCCGCAGAGCCAAGTATCTCGACCCTGACACCCTCTCCCAGATTGGCGGTCTGGACGTGGTCGCCCGCATGGTGGTCGAGGGTCTCCGCATCGGCCAGCACAAGAGCCCCAGCCGCGGCATCAGCTCGGAGTTCAGCGCCTACCGTCAATACGCCCAGGGCGACGAAACCCGCCACATCGACTGGAAGGCCTACGCCCGTTGCGACCGCTACTACGTCAAGCTCTTTGATGCCGAAACCAACTTCATCGCCAACCTGCTCCTCGATGCAAGCCAGTCGATGACCTACAAATCGGGGAACATCTCCAAGGTCGAGTATGCCAAGTATCTCGCAGCCAGCCTGGCCTATCTCATCATCGACCAGGGAGATTCCGCCGGGGTCGGAGTTTTCGATGGCGAGCTGCAGAACTACATCGCTCCCAAGGGAAACATGCAGGTTCTCCACGACATCTCCCGCGAACTGGAAAAGGTGGAACCCGTGCCCCGCACCAACGTCGGGTCCATTCTCCACGACTTCGCCCACCGCATGAACCGCAAGGGGTTTGTCATGCTCTTCTCGGATCTCTTCGACAATACAGAGGAGTTCATCGATGGGCTCAATCACCTGCGCTTCGGAGGACACAATGTCGTTCTTTTCCACATCATGGACCCATACGAAATCGAGTTTCCCCTCAACGGGATGTGGAAATTCATGGGACTGGAGGGCGAAGGGGAGGTGATCACCCAGCCTGCCCGCGTCCGTGCGAATTACCTCGAGGAGCTTGACAAATTCGTGGGCGATATCCGCAAGGCCTGCGCCAAGACCCAGGTCGACTACGTCCTCGTCAACACCAAGGATCCGATCGAGCAGACCATTACCAACTACCTGCTCCAACGCACCGCCCTCTCCAAGGCACGCTAGAGTCAGACCCTCAATGCCTGTTTTCTCCACACCGGTCCCCTTCTGCGCCCTTGCCCTCCTGGCAGGGACGCTGTCGGCGGTATCCCAACAGGAGATTTCCTCCCAGAATCACCCCGCCCTGCAGCGAGCCTTTGCCGAGTCTCCCGCCGCTGACAAGGATGCCGACGGGGTCCTCTCTCCCGCTGAATACGAGGAACTCATCAAGCAGGAGCGCCCACACGATGCGGAGAACCCGAAGGCCCCTCTCCTCCCCCTGCGCCCCGGCGGAGAGCTCGTGATCCACGACTTTGAGGACAACAACGTGATCCAGCCTCCCGGGTGGAGTCCGGTGCGCCACCAGGCCCTCAAGGACCATCCGCTTGGCTGGCACATGGGTGGCAACTGGCAGCGCGAGGGCGACGCCTTCAGCCGTGACCTGCAATCGTCCACCAAGATGATGAAACGGCGGGTCGGGCCTTACGAGGGGAAGTTCTTCCTCACCAGTATCGGGAACACGGAGCGTGCGACCGGACGTCTCCTCTCCCCGCCCTTTCTTCTCGAGCAGGATTATATCCTCCTCACCATGAGCGGCGGCGGACATCCCGGGAAAGTCTGCGTCAATATCCACACCGTGGACGGGATCGTTCGCAGCGCTACCGGCCGCAATGACGACTACTTTGAAAACGTAGCGATCGACGTGCGCGAGTTCAGGGGACAGCTCGCCCGGCTCGAAGTCTCGGACCAGCACCAGGGCCTCTGGGGCCATCTCAACATCGACGAGATTCTCCTGAGCTCAGAGCCCGGCGACTGTCTCTTATACACATCTCCGAGCCCACGAGACCGTACTAG
>CAWWCX010000667.1:0-1913 GCA_963935445.1 uncultured Roseibacillus sp. | reverse complement strand
TCTAGTACGGTCTCGTGGGCTCGGAGATGTGTATAAGAGACAGCCTTCATTTTTAGCGGCGAGTGCAACCCTGTGGGGGCCCGGCCGATCCTCGGGTTTCAACGGGTTTCCTGACTAGCGGAGACTGAATGGTCCACCTGGGCCGGACCGACGGAACCAGGTCACGGGAGCCTGGGGGAAGGGGGGAGGCCGGGACAGGAAGCGGACTGGGCCTGAAGAGGTTCCCCCGAGGAGATTGAGACTTCAGCGAATTTCGGCTGCAAGAAAGAGAAATGCAATTCCTCCGAAGAAGACAATGAGCACCGATAACCATGTCATTGCCGGCAGACCGGGCATCTTCCCCTTCAAGCGGTAGATATGATACGGCAGGAATACCCTCAACCAAAGAAGCAGGCAGAACGTCCCGAAGCATCCAAAGAAGACGCCATCTTCAGTCATGTGCAGCGGGTTGATCAGCGCAAAGAGCAAAGCGGCCAAAAAAAAGCAGAAGAAGGGAAGCAAGGGGTTTCTTATCAGGGTGTGGGGCGTTTTGGTTCCACAGTATTTGCAGACGGTCTTGGCGCCCATCTCGCTGATCCCATCATAGGCGATCAGCCTCCCGCATTTCTCGCACGGCAACTGTTGGCGTACATCCTTCATGTCACACTGGATCCCCTTTGGGGCCCGGAAAGGACCGCGTCCGACTCCGTCCTGTCTTTGATGCTCTGGAGGGCTGCGAGGTGTTTAGAGGCGACCTCCAGCCTGTAGTGTGTCCGAACGCCCAAGGTGATCAGAAAAACGCAGATTGCCTGGGGCAGGAAAAAGGGCGTCTCGTCATGTCGAATCCTTTCGGGCAGGTCGTAACCCAGGGAATTGTAAACGGGACTGGGGAAAGTGTTTCTGCAATGATAATGCTTGGGACGCTTCACACGTTCGCCATCGACACGGTAACTGCGAAAGGGTGCGAACCGGGGCCGATCATCCACAAGATTAATGATGAGCGGTCCCAGGAGCATGTAGGCCAGGGCGACTGGAATTGCGATTCTCACGGTGAGCGTGGAAAGATGTTACAATGTTACCGTTACGATTGATTCAGGTGAACGGAAGGGTCCGGCTACAAATCCAATGAGGGCCTGTTGCCAGCACGTTGCTTCCCCGCGGGCTTCCTGTATTCCGCCATCTGCCTCGAAAACGCCCTGACACGGAAGTATAGAATGATGACCACGGCCAGAAGCAGGCCCAGCAGGGCCTTCAGAAGACCGAGGCCATACCTCTCCAGGGGCAGAAATAGCCAGCCGGCTAAAATGAAGTATGTGAGGGCAATGATAGCGGCAATTTTCATCGGTCAGCCGGGATTCATGTTTTTTTGGTGCCGTTGCGCCCAACGGTAGGGTGATTCCTGCCATGATGCCGGGATAAGGTGGCTGGTGGGGCGAGGATGAAAGCTCTTTCGGTATGAACAGGCGCACTAATGGGCCAGATCGTGTCATCTCATGGAGAGAATTGCTCGTGGCCCTTAGCCTGCGGCGGGTGGAGAACTGAACGGGATGGCTTCCGGTCCCAAGGGCGGGTGATAGAAGTCCCGTCTTCCATGGGAACACGAAAACAGCGGCAGACTTCAGGTTTCTTGCAGAAAGCAGTGAGACCATTTAGGCATCGTTTGCGCATGATCCAGAGACGATGAGACTTCTATTTTTTCTGCCGGTGCTCGCGCTACTCTCTGGCTGTGGGGAAAAGCCGTCCACCGGGGCCGAGAAGGAGGAACCCACAGACCCTGCCTCCGATCCCGCAACGCCGTCCGCTGCCGGGTCTTCGGGCAAGGAATCGAGCCCACCATTGCTGAGCGATGCCGACGTTGAGCGACTCCTCAAAGAGGCTGTTGACAGTGAGGCTGGGTTTGAGATGGGGGAGGACGGAGGTCTGGTTGCCCCCAA
>CAWWCX010000666.1:0-1929 GCA_963935445.1 uncultured Roseibacillus sp. | reverse complement strand
GGGAAGGAGAGTCTGGTGCAGGGGCCCGGAGAGAAGTGGAAAACCTGTCCGGAAGGGGGGGGTGCTCCGTCAAGCATGAAGAAGGATGATAATGCGCTTGCGGTAGATGGAGCGCAGGGATAGGCAGCGAGTCGATGGCTATTGAACGCGCGCTCCTTTCTGTCTCGGACAAATCGGGACTGGTCGATTTTGCAAGGATCCTGCACGAGGAATTCGGAGTCGAGTTGCTCTCGACCGGCGGAACGGCCAAGGCTCTCCGGGAGGCGAACCTGCCGGTGTTGGATGTCTCGGAATTCACGGAAGCCCCGGAGCTTTTCGAAGGCCGGGTGAAGACCCTGCACCCGAAGGTTCACGGCGGACTGCTGCATAAGCGTGATTCGGATGAGCATGTCAGGCAGGCGAAGGAGAACGCAATCGAGCCGATCGACCTGGTGGTCGTGAATCTTTATCCGTTCGAGGAGACGGTGGCGAAGGAAGGAGTGACGATGGAGGAAGCGGTGGAGCAGATTGATATCGGGGGACCCTCGATGCTGCGCAGCGCGGCCAAGAATGCGAGTGCAGTGACGGTTGTCACCGAGCCTGGCGACTACGGGCGGGTGTTGGAAGAGATGAGGAGTCACGAGGGGAACACCAGCTTGCGCCTGCGCGAGGAGCTGGCGGTCAAGGTCTTCAAGCGGACCTCGGCCTACGACACCGCGATATCGAATTACCTTGGAAAGTGTGACGACAGTACGACGGCCTGTTTCTCGGCGACGCTGCCGTTGGAGCGTGAGTTGCGCTATGGGGACAATCCACACCAGAAGGCCCGGCTCTACGGTTCCTTTACGGAGTGCTTCACCAAGCTTCAGGGCAAGGAGCTGAGTTATACCAACATCCTGGATATCGAAGCCGCGGCCGACCTCATCCTCGATTTCCGGCGTCCCACGGTGGCTATTCTCAAGCACACCAACCCGTGCGGCGTGGGGCAGGACGACGAGGATCTGAGAACAGCATGGCAGAAGGCCTTTGAAACTGACCGTCAGGCCCCCTTTGGCGGGGTGATTGTGTGCAACCGACCCCTCACGGAAAGCCTCGCCCGGATGATCAGTGAAATCTTCACTGATGTGATTATTGCCCCTGACTTCGAACCGGACGCGCGTGCGATTCTCCAGAAGAAGAAGAACCTGCGACTGATGAAGATGCACGAAGGGTACCAGCAGGCGAAACGGGAGCCGATCCTGCGCTCGGCACCAGGTGGGGTCATGGTGATGGATCGTGATCACACCACGATGGGGCTGGAGAAGCTGGAAGAGAAGGTCGTGACCGAGCGGCCGCCGACGGAAAAGGAGTTGCAGGCCATGCGGTTTGCCTGGCGGGTGGTCAAGCATGTGAAATCAAATGCCATCGTCTTTGCGTCCACGGACCGGACAATCGGGATCGGGGCCGGGCAGATGAGTCGGGTGGACTCCTCCCGAATTGCGGTCTGGAAGGCGGAGGAAGCCGGTCTTTCCCTGAAGGGCAGTGTGATTGCCTCCGATGCCATGTTCCCCTTTGCAGACGGATTGGAGGCGGCGATCAAGGCAGGTGCTACGGCCTGTATCCAGCCAGGAGGGTCGATGCGGGACGAGGAGGTGATCGAAGCCGCAAACGAGGCAGGACTGTCGATGGTGTTCACCGGTCACCGGCACTTCCGGCATTAGGGAGCATGGTTTAATTTTCGTATTTCAGATTCCAAATCTCGGGGAATCTGAGATGTGTGGGCTGCGATGCTGAAGCTGGGAGTCAACATCGATCACGTGGCCACGCTGCGGCAGGCGCGTTATGCGACCATGCTGGGTTCGCCGAACGCGGAGCCGGACATCGTGGCGGCGGCGCTTGCTGCGATGGCTGGTGGGGCGGACTCGATACTGTCTCTTATACACATCTGACGCTGCCGACGATATGCAGTGT
>CAWWCX010000665.1:0-1938 GCA_963935445.1 uncultured Roseibacillus sp. | reverse complement strand
ACGGTCTGGGTAAAGGCGCTGAGCAGTTCATAGTAGTCCCGGGTGGGGATCGGATCGTACTTGTGATCGTGACAGCGGGCGCAGCCGATCGTGGTGGCAAGCATGGCGGATCCCATGGTGGAGAGCATGTCGTCGGTGGCGTCAAATCTGATCCGTTCGGCTTCGCTGAACGTGATCTGGGTCGGGTAGACTCCCGCGCCCAGGAATCCGGTGGCAGCCATTGCCTCGGGATTGTCCGGGGCGAGTTCGTCTCCTGCGATCTGCCACTTCACGAACTGGTCGTAGGGCATGTCCGCGTTCAGGGCGCGGATGACAAAGTCCCTGAAGTGGAAGGCGAACTTGCGATCGTAGTCGTGCTCGAATCCATGGCTTTCCGCGAAGCGGGCCACGTCGAGCCAGTGCCGTCCCCAGCGTTCCCCGTATCCGGGCCGGGCGAGGAGGTCATCGATGAGCCTCTCGTAGGCCAGCGGGTGGTCGTCCTTCACGAAGGCCTCGATCTCGGCCGGAGTGGGAGGCAGTCCAACGAGATCGAAATAGATCCGGCGGATGAGCCGGCGTCGATCGAGGGGTGCGGCAGGAACGAGCCCGTGGTCGCGATGTCCGGCCGCGAGGAAGCGGTCGATCATGGATTGTCCGTCGCGGTCCGCCGGTGGGGGCGCACTCTGATCAAGAGGGGCGTAGGCCCAGTAGGCCCGGTCGTCGGCGGTGACCTGAAGGGGGGCGTCCTTGGATCCGCTCTTTTCGAGGAGGGGCTGGTCGTAGGCAGCTCCGAGGGTGATCCACTGCTCGATGGCGGTGACAGCCTCGGCCGGGAGCCGGGGCTTCTTGGGCGGCATGGCGAGGTCCTCCTCGAGGTGGGCCACCGCCAGGTAGAGGAGGCTTTCCATTGGTTTGCCGGGAATGACTGCATCGCCCTGGTCGCCGCCCTCGAGGAGGGCGTCACGGGTAACGAGGTCGAGCCCGGACTTGGTCTTGTCCCCCCCGTGACAGCCGACGCAGTGCTCTTTCAGAATGCCTCGGACCTTGCCGGTGAAGAGCTTCTGGCTGGCGGCCATTTTTTCCGCATGACTGGGATCCACCGCCAAAGCCGGGTAGCTGAGGGCCCCCAGAAGAAGGACCGCTGAGATTCTGCGCATGGCGAATGGTCGCCCCCGGGCCCTGCGCTGGCAAGTCCCCAAGAGAAGCGATCCCCGGGTTGCTGAATGGGAGCGTTGGCCGTTTCGCCCGGATCTGCGCCCCGAATCGGGGGTTTTTTACACGCTCGGGGTTGGAGCGTGGACAGCCCGGCCCCTCAGGAGGGGTTGCGGGATGATCAGCTCCTCGCGCTAGACCATCTCGTTGATGAGGTTTTCGTGGGGGCGGGGAATGACAACCTTGTTCACGAGAAGACCCTTGTCGGAGACCATCTTGGCCCCGGCATCAACTGCGGCCTGCACCGCGGAGACGCTCCCGGTCAGAGTGGCGAAGGCCTTGCCTCCCAGCGCCATCGCGAGGCGAAGCTCAAGCAACTTCACCTCTGCAGCCTTGGCGGCGGCATCCGCAGCCTCGATGAGGGAGGTCACCGAGAAGGACTCGATTATGCCGAGGGCATCCATGTTGTCCACCGGGTTGGCTCCCGAAATTGCTGGAAAGACGCTCGGATCAATATTGGAGAGGACGGCCGAGTCGATGACTGCGCCCTCACTGACCTCCACCCCGGCTGCGACCGAAGACTGTACGTCGGCCACGTCGCCACCGACCATGACCATGTATTTTCCGGAGCAGATCGAACGTGCGAGCAACATGTCCACGTTGGCGGCCTTGAGCATTTCGTCGCTGCTCGAGTAGCCGGCTGCGATGCTGGAGAGTTCGACGATACCTATCGCGTTCTTTGTCATGAGGGAGTCCGGTTAGACCCTGTCTCTTATACACATCTGACGCTGCCGACGATATGCAGTG
>CAWWCX010000664.1:0-1951 GCA_963935445.1 uncultured Roseibacillus sp. | reverse complement strand
CGGGCTCCGCACCCGCGGTTCCAGGGAAAAACCAAGCTGGGCAAGCGCGGGGATGCCATGGTCCAGTTTGACTGGATGGTAGGTGCCGTGGCTCAGGCCCTTGAGGACACGGGGTTTGCTGAGAATACCATTTTCATCGTCTCCTCTGATAATGGGCCAGTCTACGATGATGGCTATGAGGATGGATCCACGGTAAGAAAGTCCTCCGAGGAGGCCGACCTTGGGCATGATGGTTCAGGGCCGTACCGCGGGGGGAAGTATCAGATTTATGAGGGCGGGACCCGGGTGCCGTTCGTGGTGCGATGGCCGGCCCGCATCAAACCGGGGGTCTCGGCGGCCCTCGTGAGTCAGATTGACTTCATCGCCTCCTTTGCGGCCCTGCTCAACACGGCACTCAAGCCGGGTGAAGCCCGCGATAGTCGCAACACCCTCGCGGCCTTCCTGGGAGAGGATCCCAAGGGCGTTCCATTCACTTTGGAGGAGGCCGGAAGGCAGGTGGCCATTCGTTCCGGCAGCTGGAAGTTCATCCCGGGGCAGAAACAAAAAGGAGCCCAGCTCTACGACTTGTCGAAGGACGTTGGAGAGCAGAACAACGTGAGGGCCAAGCACCCTGAGGTGGCCAAGCGCCTCGCGTCCCAGTTGTCTGCCCTGCGGAAGGGAAAGGGATTGCGGACGAGTGAGCAATGACCGGGGCCAAGTGGCCATCCTTCTCATTGAGTTCACGGTCCCGGGCCTGTGGGGCAGCCCGATGAAGGGCAGGGAAGAGGCAGGCTGCGACGTCGGAGTTGGGGGGAGCGCGATGTGAGGCCTCAGTTCTTCTTCGCGAGGGAGATGCAGATTACCTGCGTATCGTTGCGAATGAAGACGCACTTGTTGGCGTAGGCCGGATGCGACCAGACAATGCGCCTTTGCCGCAGGTCAGCTCCATTGGGCTCGATGACATGGGCCCGGTCAATTTCCTCGTAGCCTTTTGGTGACAGTCGGGCGATGGCAAGGTCGCCTTGTTCCGTGAAGAGAAAGTAGCGGTCCTCGTGCGGAGTTACGAAGACTGTTCCCCAGCGGGTGGGTTTCTCGAGCCCCACCGGCTGGAAGGACTCCCAGACTCGTTTCCCACTGAGTGCCTCCATGCAACGGAACTGTCCGTAACTACAAGCCGCGAAGAGGTGGCCATCCCGGAGAACGGCGGTATTCATGATGCCATGAAGATGGGTGGTCTGGCGCTCGCTGGCCTTCTCGGTTCGGTAGACGAGTTCTGGCGTAGTGTGGTCCTTTTTCAGGCGGAGAAGCATCGAGCCGTTGTAGAAGGAGGAGAGAAAGAGGTGCTCTTCATCAATCATCTGCGGCATGGGAATGGTGAGGCCAAAGCGAATTTTCCACGGGACGGTCCAGAGGGTCCTGCCGTTGGCCGGGTCGAGGGCGTTTACGCTTTCCGGATGCCAGACGATGAGGATTTCCCGTCCTGCATGCCTGATGATCCGGGGAGGGCAGTATCCTGGCTGTCCCGCGCTGAGGGCTCTCCAGACTTCCTTCCCAGTGACCTTGTTAAAGGCCACCGCGGTGGTTCCGTCTCCGCCTGCGAGGCAGATGAGGTTGTTCCCGTGGAGGAGGGGAGAAGCCGCAAAGCCCCAGGTCTGGGTCTTGATCTGGTAGCGTTTCTTGAAGTCGTGGCGCCAGACTTCTTCGCCATCGTTCTTGGTTCGGCAGATCAGCATGCCCTCTGCTCCCAGGGTGTAGACGAATTCTCCGTCCACGAGGGGCGTTACCCGAGGGCCGGCAGGATAGGACATCGTGTAGGCTGCAGGGTAGGATTTCTCCCAGAGAGTTTTCCCGGTTTGAGCATCGAGGCAGAGGAGCCGTTCTCCGCCTGCCTGGGCACCGGTTCGGGCAGATTCACGTTTTGCCCCGGGGCTGCGGTCGATCTCCCGGTCCATGAGGTAAACACGTGTGCCGG
>CAWWCX010000663.1:0-1951 GCA_963935445.1 uncultured Roseibacillus sp. | reverse complement strand
CCCAGCCACAACTCAAGGCGACGATAGGGTGACTTGTCCACGTCCAAACCTCCGCACCCCGCCTTCTGCCACGTCCTCAAATACAAGGGTCTGCGTCCCATCGCCGTGCTCGACCGGGGCCCCCATTGCCTGATCGACTCGACTCCAGCTGACCAGATCCTCGCCAAACTCCGCCGCGATCTGCAGGTCCACCGCATCCACCCGGACCCTCACGAACAACCGGAGCCGCCCTGCGTGCATCTCAGCCCGGGGCAAGAACTCCGCGCGCAGGTTCTTCCACGGGTCTTGTCCTGCCGCATAGCTCCAGAGGTTCTCGAACCCATCTCCGTCTGCATCACCCAGGGGGCCCGAAACTCCCGTCTGCGCTATTTGCTCTTCATTGAAATGTTCCCGCTGCCAGCCCTCGAATTGTGATGCAAAGACAACGTCCGCCGCATTCGGGTTACCCCCTTCCTGTCTGCTGAGCGCCCAGCCTGACACCATTCCCCAGGACGCTACGTCTGCCTGCGCATCCCGGACCACAAGGGAGTAGCCTCCCCCATCCGCAGCCGGATACCAAGCATCCGTGTAACTGAATGCCTGCACCACATTGCCCGAGGCATCGCGTAGTTCAATCCGCTCTCCACCGTTCGACAGGGCATCCGGTGCAAACTCACCCAGAATCGGGAAGCCCTCTCCATAAAAAGCCTCGAAGGCCACCCGGTTACGGACCACCAAGGCAAATTCCCCCGCCGCCAGGGTCGTGTTTGGCGGGACGACAAAATCAATGCCATCCGCGAAGGAGGCACCACTGATATCCAGGGACTGGCCACCGATATTCTTGAGCTCCACGAATTCGGTCTCATCGCTCCCCAGCGGATTGAAGTGCAACTCCGTGACCCGGAGAGACTCGACCGGCTGTGGCCCGGATGCGTTACTGGTGATCGTGAGAGGCACCGTCGTAATCAGGTCTCCACTGAAGTCATAAACCTCCAGTCCCACTTCGTTCACACCCGGAAGCACCGGAAAGGAGACCTGCCAATTCCGGTCGTCACTCCATATGAGCGGCAACGGCTCCGGGCTCCCCGCCAATCGCATCTCCCGCACGTTGATCCACCCCTGACCCGTCACCCGCGCCAAGGTCCCGTTCACGGTGATGTCGCCGGGCTCCCCACTCGTAACCCTGAACGGGATCTGGGCCGGCAATTGGCTCAACGCGTGGTTCCCCCGCGCCGAAATGTATCCTGCCTGTCCCGAGAGATTGTGGCCCATCACGTCACCATAGTGGGCCAGCCAATCGTCCATGTAGCCGACACCGAAAGTCGTACCCACCAGATGATGGATATGCCCCCAGTAGAGCCGGCGCACGCGCGGAATCTCGACAACCCGTCGAAGATTTCCGTTCATCGGAAACAACGACGAACTTGTCCCCGCACTGAATACGAAGTCGTTGTCCCACGGCAGGGCCACCACGGGCCCACTTCCACCTGGTGCATACATGCGGATGTTGTGCTTCAATCCTCCAAGAACAAAGGTGTCCCCGATCCCGCACAACACCATAAGCGCGGTGTAGCGCATCCACTGGTCGACATTCATGACCGACTCGATCCTGCGATCCAGCTCCGCAGAAGGCAGCGACATCACTTTGCAGAACTCCATCAACGCGCTGTAATCATCCCGCCGACGCCCACTTCGGATCTCAAAAGAAGTGCGGTAATCTTCTTCTTCGTCCCCCAGGTCCCGGATATCCGTGCCAATGTGCTGGAAGGGCACAGGCGGCTTGAATCCCTCCGCCCCTCCCTGGCTCGTCACCGGATCATAGGTAATATCGAGGTTGAAGACCGCTCCCTTGTCCCCGTCCTCAAATTGTGTCTCCATGAAGAGCGCCCCATAGCGCGCCATCTGCAACATCGCGAGCCCACTGTAGGTCGAGCTGGGCCCGATCATGTGAACGAGATCATCATACATGCAC
>CAWWCX010000662.1:0-1957 GCA_963935445.1 uncultured Roseibacillus sp. | reverse complement strand
ATCTAGTACGGTCTCGTGGGCTCGGAGATGTGTATAAGAGACAGGGAGAAACCGCCGTGCAGGAGGAGAGTGACCGGCGACCCCGCCTGGCAGGCCGGGCGATCGGGGGTCGGCCGGCCCTGCGGTTCAGTGGGCGGAGGGAGTTTCTGCATCTTCCGCGGGATGTCGTCCGCTCGCAGGCCAATACGGTCATTGCGGTTGCCAGTGACCAGAGTGAGGGCACTGCCCACCGGGGCATCTTTTCAAACTGGAATGGGAAGGCCGGCAACTCGACGACTTCGCTGTTTCTCGGCCTGACAGGGAAGGGGGTGGTGCGGTTTTCCGATAACTTCCTGAGCACGCAGGCGATTGCCCGGCCCGGCGAGGCATTCGTGGTCGCGGCGTCGACCGGGCGGCTCGGAACGCGGATCATGCACAACGGAGCGCTTATCGGAGCGCGTCCGGCCGCCCTGACGACCCGGAAGCTCGGGGGGGATTATGTGATCGGCCAGCAGGGGAATATCGATGGTGAATACTGGACCGGTGATCTTGCCGAGCTGGTCGTCTTTGATCGTCAGCTTACGGATGCAGAGCTTCGCGCGGTAAGTGCGTTCCTGGCGGAGAAGTATGCGATCGCCCTTGCGGAGGAGAGCCGGGAGAGGGAGCGGACTCCCGAGTTCCTTGCGCTCGCTTCGCTCTGCCACGTTCTACTGAACACGAACGAGTTTCTTTATGTCGATTGAGCGGCGCTATCCCTGCGGAGTCACCCGGCGAGAGTTCGTCTGGGAGATGGGAGGAGGATTCACGGGGGTTGCCCTTGCGTCCCTCCTGGCGGGGAACGGGTTCTTCGCGAGGCAGGCTGCGGCGGCTGGGGTGCCGGATCCGCTCGCAGCCAAACCGGCCCATTTCCCGGGCAAGGCCAAGTCCTGCATCTTCCTCATGATGAATGGAGGTCCCAGCCAGGTGGACACCTTCGACTACAAACCGGAACTGCGCAAACATGCGGGGAAGAAGCTCCCGCCCGATAAGAAGTATATCAATTCCGGGGGGCGCCGGGTGGGTTTCCTGACTCCCAACTGGCGGGAGTTCAGGCCGGGGGGACAGAGTGGCCTGCTGATCTCTGATTACTTTCCCCGCATCCGTGAGCACGCCGACAAGCTTGCGGTGGTGCGTTCCTGTCACGCAGACAGCCACGCCCATGGGTCGGCGCTGGTGCAGATGAATACGGGCATGCCCCTGATTGGCCGTCCTTCCCTGGGCTCTTGGGTGGCCTATGGCCTGGGGACCGAGAACGACAGCCTGCCTGCCCATGTGGTCATGCTGGACAAGCGGGGAGGGCCGATCAGCGGGCAACCGAACTGGTCGAGCGGCTTCATGCCGGCGACCTACCAGGGAACACTCTTCCGCCCGGTGGGAAGCCCGGTGCTCGACCTGGAGGGGCCCGCCCACCTGGACCGGCGGGCACAGCGCAACCAGCTCGATCTGTTGGGCGCGCTGAATGAAGACCATCTTGCCGCGAGGCCGGGGGGGAGCGAGCTGGCGGCACGCATTCAAGCGTATGAGCTGGCATATCGGATGCAGGCGGAGGCTCCGGAGGCCGTGGATCTGAATGAGGAAGCGGAGACAACCAAAGAGGCTTACGGAGTGGGGCAGGCCCCTACCGATGAGTTTGGGCGCAACTGTCTGGTGGCCCGCCGGTTGATCGAGCGGGGAGTCCGTTTCGTGCAACTGTATTCAGGAGGGGGGCACCTGGAGGAAACCTGGGATGCCCACGAGTCCATCGAGAAGAATCACGGCCAGCATGGGGCGGAAATCGATCAGCCCATTGCCGCCCTGCTTACCGACCTGGAACAACGCGGGCTCCTCGAGGAAACGCTCGTGGTCTGGGGTGGCGAGTTTGGGCGCATGCCCTTCAGCGAGGGCAAGGATGCTCCCGGGCGGAACCACAATCCCTACGGCTTCTCGATGTGGATGGCGG
>CAWWCX010000661.1:0-1967 GCA_963935445.1 uncultured Roseibacillus sp. | reverse complement strand
GCGCGGCTCGAACTGCGGGTGGACGGGGCCCTGATGGTCCGACCCTTTACCGCTGTCGACAATGAGGATCATGGCGAACTGTGGACCCCAGTAGTGGTTGGTCCGGAGCTCGAACTCGTCCTGGAGGTCGCGGAAGGTGAACAGGGTGCGGTGGAGCTTGAACTGGCCTCCGTAAACCGTGGCTTTCGCGACCTGAGCTTTGCGGCTGGATACTGGAAGATTGGAAACGAGGCTCCGGAAGGAGATTGTCATATCGACGTGGTCTGTTCCGCTGAGCAATCCGGGGTGGGACCGGCCCTGGACCAGTATCGGGACCAGATCAAGGCGACGGGGGTCTACACCCTTGAGGGAGAGGACACCTGCTCGGGGAGCGCAGTGAACAACGTGCGTAATGATGGAACTCCATTTTTTATCACCGCGGACCATTGCGGGATCACTTCTGGGAACGCTGCCAGCATGGTGGTCTACTGGAATCATGAAAACGCGTCTTGCCGGACCCCGGGGACGAGCGGGAATGGCGGAGACGGGAATGGCCCGGTCACGGACTTCAACAGCGGAGCGGTCCTGCGGGCCGCCTATGCCCTTTCTGACATGGCGCTGGTCGAGTTGGATGACCCGATTGACCCCTCGCACGAGGTCTACATGGCTGGGTGGTCGCGCACGGGGAATCCGGGCATGGCGGTCGGGATTCACTTCCCCAGCACATCGGAAAAACGGATCAGCTTTGATTTCGATGCCGTGCGCTCAACCAATGACCATGAGAGTGCCAGCAATGCGAACGGAACGCACTGGATGGTGGTCGACTGGGATTACGGCTCGACCGAAGGTGGTTCCTCGGGCTCGCCGATTTTCGATGAGAACGGGCGCATGGTGGGACAATTGACCGGGGGGTTTGCCGCCTGCGGGAATGATGAGAGTGATTGGTATGGTAAGTTTTCCAGAGGCTGGGAGGGAGGGGGCACTTCGTCCTCCCGGATGCGGGACTGGCTCGACCCGGATGGAACCGATACCCTTGTTCTTGATGGTGCCACGTCGGGCCTGGCGCGGGTCACGATTGCGGACGCTGAGCTCCTCGAAGGGGATTCCGGGACGAGGGCCCTTGAGTTCACCGTGAGCTTGAGCGAAGCGGTGGACGAGCGGGTCGAGCTGCTCTACTCCACGTGGAACGACTCGGCAGTTGGTGGCTCTGACTTCGTGGAGGCGTCCAATGTATCATTCTTCCTGGCAGCGGGTCAGCTCAGCAAGTCGCTCTCGATTGTTATCAACGGGGACACCATTCCAGAGGAAAACGAGAGGTTTCAGGTTTCGCTGTCCGTGGTAGGGGGGGCTCCGGTGGCGATCGGCGATGGCGCGGCGTGGGGAACAATCACCAATGACGATTTCATCGAGCCGGTCCTGCTGGGTCCCACCCTCGTCGAGGGCCGGGTGGCGGAGAGCGTCTCGGTGGCGGTCTTGGCGCAGAATACACCCACTGAGTTTTCCCTGCGTGGAGCCCCGGTGGGAATGCAGATTGACGGGCAGGGGGTTATCAGCTGGGTCCCCGCGGAGTCCGGAGAGTTTGAGGTAGTGGTTGCCGTGGCCAATCAGGCTGGAAGTGCGGAGGGAGTTGTGACCTTTGAGATCGCGCCCAATTCGCTCGCGGCGGCGGTTGACTCGCCCGGGGGCATTTCCCTGACGACCGGTGGAGACTCGCCCTTTGCCGGCTGGGAGAGTGCAGATTCACGCGGGGGAGGCGACCGGTTGCAGAGTGGAGTGATCAGCGATGAAGGCCAGACCTGGCTCGAAGCGGTGGTGGAGGGGCCCGATTATCTGGGATTCTGGTGGAAGGTATCGAGTGAGGAGGGCTTTGATTTTCTCAGCCTCACGGTTGATGGAGAGCCACGGGCAGCGATCTCGGGCATCCGTGACTGGGACTACCGGGTGATCGCCATCCCGCCGGGTGAACACACGCTGCGATGGACTTACAC
>CAWWCX010000660.1:0-1982 GCA_963935445.1 uncultured Roseibacillus sp. | reverse complement strand
GTCCTCGTCGTCCTTGTCCTCGTCGTCCTTGTCCTCGTCGTCCTTGTCCTCGTCGCGGTCTCGGTGGTGATGGTGGGGTCTCCGGGGCGGTTTCCGATGATGACGCAGGCGGGCGGTGAATTCGTCGAGTGTCACGCAGTCATCCTCATCGGAGTCCAAGCGGCTGAAGATGGCCGCCACGCGCTCGGCGTTCCGGCCATCGAAGGGTGGGAGGGCGGAAAACTCCTCAAGATCGAGACAGCCGTCTTCCCCGGCAATCTCGGCGAACTTTTCTTCGCGCTTGATCTGCAAGGCCTCGCGGCGTGCGTCTCGTGCTGCTTGCTTCTCTTCGTCGGACAGTTCTCCGTCACCATCGGTGTCGAACTCTGCAATGTGTTCTGCGCGGCGCTCGGCACGTGCTGCACGACGTGCCTCTTTGGCTGCCTGGCGCTCTTCCTCGTCGATCTTGCCGTCCTCGTTCAGGTCGTATTGCTCGAGAATCTCGGGCAATTTGCCATCGCCGAAGGAGCGATGCCGGGCACTACTGGTGACAACTCCAATCCCCAGGGTAATTCCGAGAATAGCCAAGTATTTCAATTTCATCATTTTGTTTTTTCTGCAGGTTGGTTTTGAAAGGGGGTTCCCCCCGAGCCTTTCATTAGGAATGACGGCGGACGGGCGGGTCGGGTTACATTGTTCGGCAGAATAGTTCTGTCCGGCATGGGTGGAACCCCTTTGCGGGTGACTTCGCAGAGGGATGTCCCACTGGTCATTCTTGGGTGCAATCATGGACGTAGCTCGTCCCTATTGCGCACTGCTCTGGCGAATGCGGAAATAGCGGCCGCCCGGTTGCTGGCCAGTCGTGTCCGTAAAAAGAAATGTCTCGACGGCAGGTGGGGGGTCAAAGGAGGAATTGGGGAGATCGCTTTGCCAGTTTACGAGGTCATCGGAGTATTCCACCGCATAGGTATACCCGGGGGAGGCTTGCCAGGAGAGCTGGACCTCACCGGTCGTGAGCAGCTGCACGGAATCGATAGCGATGGGAGGGAGAGACTCTTCCACGGTCTCGAGGCGCACGTCGGAGAGCAGGATGAAATTGTCACCATATCCACCGGGAGAGCCCTGTGCTATTTGCCACTCGATGGCGATGAATCCAAGGGAAAGGGAGTCGTTCGTGCCATTGAACACAACGTCAGAGAAGAGCGGAAGCCCATCGATCTCCGCGCTCCAGCGGTTGGCCCCGAAGTCGATCAGGCCAGTCAACTCGTAAAGTTCGCCCTGGACGAAATCCAAGCCGGTATCGATTTCCTCGTAGCCGGCTGACCGCGGGCTGCCATTGCGGTACCAGAATCCGTAATTGGTGTCCGTATTGGAGATCCGAATGGATGCGAGGGGAGCTCCCGGCCCGTTGTAGAACGTCACGAAGAAATCGTCCCGGCGGAAGTTGGTCACGGCTGTAGAATCCTCGATCCCGAAAAGCAGTGCGAAGGCGACGAGAGGGTTCCCCTGTTCCACGGGGTCATAGGAGACTCTCCGGGCAACAGTGGTAAACGTCTGGTTCGGGCGATTGAAGCCGAGGGCCGCAGTCTTTCCAAGTGCTCCGCCGAGGAGGTTATCTATGATTGCCTGTGCTCCGCTGCTTCGGTCGTTTGACTGCCAGTTATCAAAGCCATGCCACTGGTTATCGCCCGCTGGGAAGTCATCGAAGTCGGTGAAGTACAACAATTCGGCCCGGGCCGACCCGAGGAGGAGAGCCACAAGCGGTATGCACCAGATGCTGGCGGACGGAACCATGGAGAGCTTTGGGGGTCTTTCCTTGTTTAACGAAAAAGAGGCAACCCGTGATGCAGGCTGCCTCCTCGAAGTGGTGCTGAGGAATCTAGGGGGAACCTTATTCCTGGTCACCTTCACCGGGTCGATCAGGCCGCTCCTCCTTATCCGGGCGGAGAGGGAGGGGGCGCTGTCTCTTATACACATCTGACGCTGCCGACGATATGCAGTGT
>CAWWCX010000659.1:0-1987 GCA_963935445.1 uncultured Roseibacillus sp. | reverse complement strand
AAACCTTCGGGGGCCCATTTCAGGAACAATCTGTTCATCTATTCGTCTTCGCCCTACAGCGGGAATCGTTCTGGTGGCGCCCTGAAAACAGCCAACTGGTATTCCAGGCATCAATCTCCCGAAACCAAATATACGGGCGACCCCACCCAGGCTGGCAGCGGAGACCCACTGCTGGTCGATCTTGAGAAACAGGATTACCGCCCTCTGGCTGACAGCCCCTTGCGCGGAAAGGCGGTCAACCTGAGCGAGTTCTACAAGACTGATTTTTTCGGCCGCCCATTACCCGAGAACGGCAAGTGGGACATCGGCGCCATTCAATATAACGCGGCCAAGCCGACCAAGGCGATGCAACCAGGACGACCAGCTGCTGACCCCAGGTAACCAGGCCGGTATCCCCCTGGCTTCCGTGACCAGCATTGGCAACCAGCCTGCGGCCTTGTTGCTAACAGCCGCTACGACGACGCAAAGCGCGACGAACATCCCGATTGAGGGCAGTCCCCCAGCGGGCCAGAGAATCGCTATCGTGATTGTGCTGAGGAGACCCGAAAGGACAATGACTGAAGCTGCGCTCAAGCAAGCTCTCTCTACCTGAAACCGATTCCTCGGTCGATTGACATCCCCGCCCTGTTCCCTTACCTCGCAACCTGGCTGATTCACCTTGATGGGTGGGCCCTCGCAAAACGATCTTGATACCAGTGGATTGAATCTTTCAAGCTGTCCGTGGTGAGCAGGGTGATCGTGATTGGAGGCGGGGCCGCAGGATTTTTTGGCGCGATCACGTGTGCAGACCATGGAATGGAAGATGTCCTGATCCTGGAAAAGGGGGCGGAAGTGCTGGGTAAGGTGAAGATTTCAGGTGGAGGACGATGCAACGTGATGCATGCATGCTTCGAGCCGCGCGACCTGGTCGAAAATTATCCGCGCGGACAGAAAAGCCTGCTCGGTCCTTTCCACCATTGGCAGACGAATGAGACCAGGGAGTGGTTTGAGTCCCGCGGAGTAAGCCTGAAAACCGAGCAGGATGGACGAATGTTCCCCGTCACGGACGATTCGCGGACCATCATCGACTGCCTGACAGGAGCGGGGCGCGATGCAGGAGTGCAGTGGCGGACGAGGTGCGGAGTGCAGGCCGTGCACCTCGGGGCCGATAAAGGCTTCAGGGTCGAAACGACCCTTGGGGAGGAATTGGAGGCTGCTGCTCTTTTGATCGCGACCGGGGGCATCCGGAGCGGAGCCGCCCGGAAGCCGCTCACCGATCTCGGACACGGGTTCGAGCCCCCGGTTCCATCGCTCTTTACCTTTCACATTGAGGATCCACGACTGGAAGGGCTGCAGGGAGTCTCGACCGCGCACTCTTCGGCAGGAGCCGGAAAGCTCAGCTCGGAGGGACCGATTCTCGTCACGCACTGGGGCCTGAGCGGACCCGCGATTCTGAAATTGTCTGCTCGAGGGGCGCGGATACTCGCGGAACAGGATTACCAATTTGAGCTGCAGGTGGACTGGACGGGTGGCAAGGGGCAGGACGCCTTTTCGGCAATGATTCTCAAGGAACGTCGGGAGCACGGCGCGCGCAAGGTAATGACCCGGAGCCCCCTGGCGCAGTTTCCCCGGAGATTGTGGGAGCGCCTCTCCGCCGCCGCCGGGGTGACTGCGACAACTTCATGGTCAAATCTGACAAAGGATCAGGAGCGTGGCCTGGCAGCTCAGTTACTGGAAGGACGCTTTGCAGTGCGGGGCAAAAGCCTTAATAAGGACGAATTCGTAACGTGCGGCGGGGTGCGTCTGCAGGACGTAAATCTCAAGACCATGGAGAGCAAGCTCGTGCCCGGGCTCTTCTTCGCTGGCGAGGTCCTCGACATCGATGGCATCACCGGCGGGTTCAACTTTCAGTCGGCGTGGAGCACGGGGCGCATCGCGGGTGAGGCGATCGCGGAGCACTTCCGGTAACCCGGTTTGCCGCTTACGATTCTTAGGCGCATAAAAAGCA
>CAWWCX010000658.1:0-1987 GCA_963935445.1 uncultured Roseibacillus sp. | reverse complement strand
ACACACTGCATATCGTCGGCAGCGTCAGATGTGTATAAGAGACAGATCTCCTGATTGCGGTGAAGGCCTGCGGAATCTGCGGGAGTGACATCCACGGCATGGACGGAAGCAGCGGTCGGCGCATTCCCCCCATCATCATGGGCCACGAAGCGAGCGGAGTCGTTGCTCAATGTGGAGCTAACGTCACCGACTGGGGCGAGGGCGACCGCGTAACCTTCGACAGTACAATCTACTGCGGCGTGTGCGACTACTGCAGGTCCGGCCACGTCAATCTCTGCGAGAATCGCGAAGTCCTCGGTGTCTCCACCCCGGACTTTTCCCGTCCGGGCGCCTTCGCCGAATACGTAGTCGTGCCCGCTCGCATCTGTCACCGTGTGCCGGACGCCGTCCCCTTCGAGGAGGCCGCTTTCGCGGAACCGGTCTCAGTCGCACTCCATGCCGTCAACCGGGTCGATATCCAGTCGGGGGACTGTGCCGTGGTGGTAGGCGCAGGCCTGATCGGCCTCCTCGTGATTCAAGCCCTCAAGCGCGAGTGCTGCGACAACATCATCGCGGTCGACCTCGCTGATGACCGCCTTGAGCTCGCGCTGGAGCTTGGAGCGAGTGCCGCCCTGCGCTCAGACCGTGAGGATCTTCTGGATGAGATTCGTCGCCTCACCTACGGGCAGGGTGCCGATGTCGTCATGGAAGTAGTCGGCATTACTCCCACCGTCCAACTGGCAATCGAGGCGGCCCGGAAGGGGGGACGCGTCTGCCTCGTCGGAAACCTTGCTCCCAGCGTCGACTTTCCCCTCCAGTCCGTGGTCACCCGGGAGCTCGATGTCGTCGGCTCCTGTGCGATAAACGGGGAATACCCGGAGGCCCTCGAAGCCATCGCCGCCGGGGAAATCAACGTGAAGGCCCTCACCTCCCGGATCGCGCCCCTTTCGGAGGGCGCATCCTGGTTCGAGCGACTGCACGGCGGCGAGGAGTCCCTCCTCAAGGTAATCCTGCAACCAGATTAGAATGGCCACCCGGCCAGAGGATAAGGAAAGACACACCCCCTCACCCCCACATTTCTTGCAATCATGAGCAATTTCGATCTTACAGGTAAGACCGCCTTCGTGACCGGAGCCAGCCGGGGGCTGGGAAAAGGATTCGCCCTCGCCCTCGCCCGTGCCGGCGCCGACGTGGTCATCACGAGCCGCCGGGCCGACGCCCCTCTTGAGGAAACCCGGTCCGAGATCGAGAGCCTGGGTCGCCGGGCCTGGCTCCTGCCACTCGATGTCCGCGAGCAGGATAGTATCGAGGAAGCGACCGCCCGGGCCTGGGAAATGACCGGAAAGATAGACATCCTCATGAATAATGCCGGGTGCAACGTGCGGAAGCCGGCCCTCGACGTGACCTGGGATGACTGGAACCTCGTCCTCGAAACCAACCTTCGTGGCCTCTTCTTCGTAGCCCAGTCCCACGCCAGACGGATGACCGCCCGTGGCTACGGTCGCATTATCAACATGGGCTCGGTGACCTGCGTGGCAGGCTACGCCGGTCTGGCCCCTTACGGAGCCAGCCGTGGAGGGGTCAAACAGCTTACCATGAGCCTGGCCCACGACTGGGGCCCTCACGGCATCACGGTGAACTGCCTCGCTCCCGGCTGGTTCCGCACCGAGCAGAACAAGGTCATGTATGAGGATCAGGGCTGGGTTGACTATCTCCGGGAACGCATTCCGCTCGACCGACCCGGTTCACCCGGCGACCTCGACGGAACCCTCGTCTGGCTCGCCTCCGACGCCAGTGCCTACGTAACCGGCCAGACCATTCTGGTCGACGGGGGAATCTCCGTGGGCGCCGTCCGGGCCGTCCCAGCCAAGTGAGCCCGGAAACTGCATCCATCCAACCTTCCTCCAGATTACCGGGGCTCCGATAACCCGCCGCCCGGCACCTCTGGTTCATGCGGACTCCTTCCTGTCTCTTATACACATCTCCGAGCCCACGAGACCGTACTAGA
>CAWWCX010000657.1:0-1998 GCA_963935445.1 uncultured Roseibacillus sp. | reverse complement strand
TGTGGCTACGCGCTGAATGCTCGGGGCATGCACCTTCTGAAGCGTTTCTCGGCCAGGGGCCGCATGGTGCAGGACCATATCGAAGGGCTCCAGAACTACATGGAAGCAGAAAGGCAGGGGTCTGGCAAAAAGGAGATGAACCTGGAACATCATGACCAGCTTCTCCCCTATGCGGTCGCCCTTGGGCGGGCGGGGCAATGGTCCGGGCAATTCGAGGCGGTGCTGGAACAACGGAAGGACGCGGCAACTCCTTCTGCCGGGTTCAGGGGAGATCTCGAGGGTCCTCGCGTCGGGTCTGCCCTCGCGGTCAACGGCAAGTTCCATGAGGCCTTGATGGCCTCGTGTTCCCGACCCCCTCCCGGGGGCTGGAATTAGTTTGAAAACCGAGGGGAACAGGCTTTGATGCGAGGTGTATGCTGAGATGGTTTTTGGCCTTTTTGGCGCTCGTGCTGGCTTTCGTCCCGGCGTCCCGTGCGGAGGAACGGATTCTCTCGTTTGACAGCAGGATCGAGGTGGAGAAGAGCGGGGTGCTGCGGGTGACCGAGACGATCGAGGTGTGGGCCGAGGGAAACAAAATCAAGCGGGGAATTTTTCGCGACCTGCCGACTGACCGGAAGGGCAAGGATGGCCTGCGCTCGGCGAAGCGGTTCAAGGTTGTCTCCGTGAAGCGGGACGGGAAGAGGGAAAACTTCCAGAGGGAACGGATTGAGAACGGGATTCGCATCCGGATCGGCAACGCCGAGAAAAAACTCCGGACAGGCAGAGCCTACACCTACGAGATCCTCTACCTGACTGACCGGCAGCTCTACCTCGAGGAGGGGCGGGACGCGCTATACTGGAACGTCAATGGCACGGAGTGGGGATTCCCCGCCGAGAAGGTCAGTGCCACGGTGATCCTGCCGCCGGGAATCAAGGGAACCAAGGTATGGGGCTACACCGGGAAACTCGGGGAGAGAGGGAAAGACTACCGGGCCGAACTCACCGAGACCGGGGGGACGATCGAGGCTACCCGCCCATTCCGGGAGCGGGAGAACCTGACGGTAGTGCTGGAGTGGCCTCCGCAGCTGCTGGACGCGCGGGCCTACGAGGACGAACGGGTTCTTTCCTTCGAGACCTCGATCAAGGTCGAGAGAAACGGAGACCTGCTGGTAACCGAACGCATTGAGGCCCGGGTTGAGGGCGAACTCCTTCGCACGCTTCCCCGTCAGACCGACGTCCGGTGGGGGCTGGAGAGTTTAAGGCCTCTTCAGGTTGAGAGGGTAGGAGTGAACGGAAAGGAGGTCGATTTTGCCGCCCGGTCGTCCCGGAAGGGCATGACGGTGAGCACAGATTGGATGGAGTGGGGGATTCACACCGTTGAGATCACCTACCGGACGGGCCGGCAGCTGATTCTCGGGAAGGACCGGGAAGGCTTGGAATGGGAACTGAACCACGAGCTACACTGGAGGGCTCCCCGATGGGGGCCGGGGTCAGGACGGTTCCCGGTGAGCAAGGCCAGTGCGGTGGTGGAACTGCCGGCAGGAATCGAGCCCTCGTTGGGAAGGAGGGTCCCGGGCATCGAGGCGGAGCCGATCCCTCATGGAGCGAAATTCCTTGTTAGCCCGGTGATGAACCGGCGTTTTTCGCCGACCCTGTCCTTGCATTGGCCTCCCGGGTTGCTCGCTCCCGCCGCCTACGAGGAAGAATCCTTCGCGGAGGCCCACCCCGGGGTGGTCGTCAGTCTGGCCCTCTTCGCCGCCGCCCTGCTCTACTATCTCCTCGCGTGGCTCCTGGTGGGTAAGGACCCGGAGAAAGGGGTGATCATTCCCCGGTTTGATCCTCCCCCCGGCTATTCCCCGGGCGCCCTTCGGTATCTCCGCCGGATGAAATACGATGAGACCTGTATGACCGCCGGGTTGCTCGGAGTGGCTGCCAAGGGGAAGGTCTCGATTGAGGAACAAGGAGGCGCCTACACCTGTCTCTTATACACATCTGACGCTGCCGACGATATGCAGTGTG
>CAWWCX010000656.1:0-2000 GCA_963935445.1 uncultured Roseibacillus sp. | reverse complement strand
CTCCATGCAGCAAGGTCAGCCACGCGTTGCAGAGCGGGGTGTTCCCGGGCATCACGAGGTTGTGGCCGAGTTTCACACCGGCGCCTCCTCCGCTGAGAATCGTGGGACAGTTTTCCGTCCTGTGGACGGTGCGCAGATTGCTGCCGTAGACGAGGCTGACGTGATCAAAGAGACGTGATCCATCGACTTCCCGGGTGGCCTTGAGCCGATCGAGAAATCCGGCGAGGAGCTCCGATTGTGCGAGGTCCCGGCGTTGGGATGCCTCCCTGCGTTCCCCGGGAGAATAGTGACTCATATCGTGGGCGGCCACCTTGACTCCAAGGCTGGTCAGGAGGGTCGAAATCGGTTGCCTGTAGGTCAGGACGCGCGTGCTGTCGGTCTGCATGGCGGCAATCATGAGGTCGTAGATAACCTCCACCTCGTCCTTGCCAACGGGGCCAGCCGGGGGCTCGGGAACCGGGGCTTCCGGCTTGGGAACGTTCTGCCAGGCCTCATCCCTGACGAGGCGGGTCTCGATATCGCGAATGCTGTCGAAGTATTCCCCCAGTTTCTCTACATCATTGCTCGCAAGGCCCCGTTGAAGGTCCTTCGCATCCTCCAGCACGGCATCGAGGACGCTGCGTTTCTGTGCCAGCAACTTCTGGCGATCTGCCAGCGGGGTGTTGTCCGGCGAAAACAGCCGGTGATACAAATCCACCGGACTGTTCAGTCCTGCGACAGGCTTGCCCCGCGCATCCCAGGCCATCGACAATCCGGGTCCGTGGCCTGCATGGCCCATGTCCGGGTCCGCGCCGCTGAGCTGGATGGACGGAAAGCGGGTGTGCCGGCCAAACGCAGCGGCTGCGACCTGGTCGGCGGAAATGGAATTGCGGAAGGTTGCGCCTCCTTCGAACTGGTTCGCTCCCGTCAGCCAGAACGTGCTTCCTTCGTGCCCGGATCGTGACCAGCGGTTGGATAACTGTTGAACGATGGAGAAATCGGCCCGGTGGCGCTCCAACGGCTGCAATCCCGGAGGCATATCGTAGTCCGCCCCCGGCTGGTCTTCGCGCGGAAACCAGGAATCCTCGGTCACACCGTAGCCCATGCCGAGAAATACCATGCGCCTGGGAGGAGCGGCAGGAGCCCGGGAGGCGGCGGAGGCGAAGCGATTAAATCCAAGGGATTCCAGGAACGGCAGGGCGATGAGTGCTGAGCTGGAACGAAGGATGTGACGACGGGTTTTCATGGAATCCGGGGTTTGGATAGAAACGCGGAACTCTGAACCAGAGCGTGAAAGAAATCGCGGGCACGGTAGTTGTTTTTCTTCGCATGCTCGACCATTTGATCGATCAGCGCACGGTCACTGAATCCTGCCGGCCTCCCAAGCGCGTAGGAGACGAGGGCTTCCGCAAATCCAGAGGCAAAATCCGCCTCGTGCGATACGATCTGGTCACGCAGTTCGAAAAAATCATCGAAGGCCGCACCGTTGTGGAGTTTTCCTGATGCATCGATCGTCCACGACTTGTGTTGATTCTTGTGGGTGTAGTGATCTTCCGTGCGCCATCTTCCTCCGGCATCAAAGTTTTCCAGGCCGAAACCGATAGGATCAATTTTCCGGTGGCAACTGGCGCACTGGGGCTCTTCCTGATGAATGGTGAGGCGTTCCCGTGTGGTCAGGAGTTGCTGGCCCAGGCGGGTGATCTGAGGAACGTTTGCTGGAGCGGGAGGAGGAGGATCGTTCAGTAGTTTTCGAAGCACCCAGGCCCCACGCTCGATGGGGTTCGTTTCCACCCCGTTGCTCCCCATGGCGTGAACAGCCGCCATGCCGGGCAGGCCCCCTCTGGGAGAGTCTCCGGGAATGCCGACCGGCCGGAATTCATCTCCTTCGACCCCCTCGAGGCCGTAGTAATTGGCGAGCAGACTGTTCACCATGATGTAGTCAGCGTGCAGGAGGTTCGTCAGGCTTAGATTCTCCCGGATGATGTGCGCAATCGACGCGGTAACCTCCTGCCGGGCGGCTT
>CAWWCX010000655.1:0-2015 GCA_963935445.1 uncultured Roseibacillus sp. | reverse complement strand
CAATTATTTGAGAAGGCCGAAATATAGGGCCGTCCTTAGTATCCGGTAGCGCTAACAAGTCGTGAAGAACAAAGGTATTTACCGCCTAGCAAAACGTGTGATTCGATATTCAGGCTTAGTTCAAATTCACCCCTACACAACAAATGCTCACTAAGTATCTCTCTGCACAGCCTGCTAGTCCTTCGCCCATCACGGCCGAAATTTCAAAAAGAACGGAAAGTATTTCTCAGGTCTATTCGACCCTTCAGCTCCTGGAGAGCTGTGTGTCTGCCTGTGAAGTCCTTGCCGATGAGCTCGGTCCCGAGACCTATACCCATCCGCTTCATGAGCACATCAACGAGTGCATCGTGGCCTGCGAACAGCTGACCGGCGCGATGGTCCGGCAGTCCCGTTTCTGCATCCAGTTTGCCGAGGTTTGCGTGGCGGCCTGCGCGAATCTCGCCGACGAGTGCGTGCACGCCGAAGCGGTCACCGCACTGCGCTGCGCGGAACTTTGTGGTGATGCGATAGACTTGGTCCGGCACGATTTTTCCATAGCGCTTTCAAATTAAGAGCGGCGGCGGACAATCTCCTCCCATAACCCCCCCAAAGAAACGGCAGGACTTCGGTCCTGCCGTTTTCTTGAAGTCAGACAGCGAGTTCATCATTGTGAACCTACGCGCTGGCCTTGTTCCGGGGGATTACTGTTCGGACCCGAATTGGGCCCTCCAGAAGTCGAGGCGTTCCTTGATTCGTTTCTCCAGGCCGTTTTCGGTGGGTTCGTAGTAGCGTCGTCCCTCCGGAAGGTAGGCCTGGGGGGTGAAGTTGCCTTCGTAGTCGTGCGAATACAGATACTGCATTGCGGCGGCATCCGCTCCAGAGGCCTCGGCAAGCTTCTTGCGGAACCTGGTGCGGAGGTGTTCGGGTACGGCAAGGGTGCGCTGTTGCTCGATGTCCTTCACTGCGGCATCAAGGGCGGCGTAGGCACTGTTGGATTTCGGAGCGGTTGCGAGATAGACCGTTGCATGGGCGAGGGGAATGCGGCCTTCCGGAAGACCGATGAACTCGAAGGCCTGCTGGGCCGCGATCGCAACACGCAGCGCGTTGGAATCCGCCAAGCCGATGTCCTCGGAGGCGGAGATCACAAGGCGTCGGGCAATGAAGCGAGGGTCCTCGCCAGCGTGCAGCATCTTAGCGAGCCAGTAGAGGGCTGCGTCCGGGTCGGATCCACGGATGGATTTGATGAAAGCTGAGATTGTATCGTAGTGCTGGTCGCCGTCCGAGTCGTAGACGACGGCCTTCTGTTGGATCGATTCTTCGGCAATAGCGAGATTGAGATGAATGCCTTCCCCGGTCTCGGGAGTAGTGAGAACGGCAAGTTCGAGGGCGGTGAGGGCCTTGCGGGCGTCCCCATCGGCTTTTTCCGCGAGATGTTGCAGCGCGTCATCATCTGCCTTGATCGGGCGCTCCCCGAACCCGCGGGAGGGGTCATGGATGGCCCGTTGGAGGAGCTCAACAAGGTCGACGGGGTCGAGCGGTTCCAGCTGGAATACCTGAGAGCGGGAAACGAGCGGGGAGTTTACGTAGAAATAGGGGTTGTGGGTCGTCGCTCCGATGAAACGGACGGTTCCGCGCTCAAGGTGTGGAAGCAGGATGTCCTGCTGGGCCTTGTTGAAGCGGTGGATCTCGTCGATGAAGAGCACCGTGCTCTGGTTCCTCAGCTTGGTGAAGGTTCGGGCCTGTTCGATCTTGGCCCGGATATCCGCTACATTGGATTCGACGCCGTTGAGAGCCTCAAAGCGGGAGCCAGTGGAGTTGGCAACAACTGATGCGAGAGTGGTCTTACCGGTGCCGGGGGGGCCGTAGAAGATCAGGGAGGTGAACCGGTCAGCCTCGATGGCACGACGGAGAAGCTTTCCTTCTCCGAGGATGTGGTGTTGTCCGGCGATCTCGGAGAGCGAGAGGGGGCGCATGCGGGCAGCCAGCGGTTCGTGTGCGCCAGGTGAGGTCACCTGCGGATCCTCGGGTGATTCCAT
>CAWWCX010000654.1:0-2019 GCA_963935445.1 uncultured Roseibacillus sp. | reverse complement strand
ATCTAGTACGGTCTCGTGGGCTCGGAGATGTGTATAAGAGACAGCTGTTGTGGTGTTCGAGGAGGGCGCGGAGTTCGGAGATGCGGTCGGCGGGAGACATGGAGACGGGGAGAGCTTAGGGGGCGGGGACAGGAGCGCAAAGGGATTGGCCGGGTTTCCCCATCAGGGAGGGACGGGGAGCAGGTGGTGAAGACGTCGAAAAACCAGAACGCCAGAGTACGCTCCACAGAGATCAGCCAGCCAGTCGCCAAGGTCATTTCCGGAGCGTTCGGGGGACCAGGATTGATGCCACTCATCCAGGGCGCCGACTCCGGCGAGGATGAGGACGACCGTAAAGGCGAGTCGCCCCCATGGCGGGGGCGTCGAGGTGGGGGACTGCGAGGATCCGCGCAGATAGAGTGCCGCGGAAAGGAGCCCGGCCCCTCCGAAGAAATATCCAAAGTGCAGAAGCTTGTCGAGATGGGGCAAATCCGGGCCCTCGCGGACGGGAACCGGTCCATCGGACAGGAACCAGAGAACAATTCCCCAGAGGAGGAAGGCGCCAAGCCACAGGGAGCTGCGGGAGCAGCAGGTGGGAAGGAGCTCGCGCAGGGCCATTAACGCTCGCTTCGGCGCTGTTCGTCTTCCAGTCGTTCGGCCAGCCATTGTTTCATCATGGACTGGTAATTGAGGAAGCGCTCACGCGCGATTCGTTTGATCCGGGAGAGCATGCGGGGGTCGAACCGCAGAGTGATGGTCGTTGACTCGCGGCTGTCCGGGACATGCTCGGAGGCCTTCATGAGTCCCGGGGAGAGCTGATGAGTAGTCCAGAACCTGGCCTCCTCCTGCTCCGTTTCAAACTCTGGGAGTTCACTCCAGCTGGCAATGGATTTCATGCTTACTTGTATTCGGCGTACTTGCGGTCGTAGTATTTACGCTCACCTTCGGTGAGGTCGCGGGCGGCAATGACCCGGACGTTCTTGCCGTCTGACTTGAAGGAGAGGAACAGATAGCGATCGGCCACGGTTCTTCCGAGCGCATAGTAGCGGGCCTCGCCGTCCCTGCGGTCCTGATCAGGCAGCAGGCGGACTGCGAAAGGGTCTTCCAGCGCCTCTTCGATCTCGCGGGGTTTGAGATCCTTCAGATCGAAGTGAACGTCCAGCAGGTCAAGTTCCATGAAGGTGTTGAAAAACTAGGGAATTTGGGCAGAGCCCACAATGAAATATGCGGAGAGTTCCGCTGAAGCGCCGGTTATTGTTTGCTGGAGTCCGTGGATCAAGGGATTTGGATGTGCTGGAGAGCCGTTGAGCGAAGAACAGGAAGACGAGCGCTTTGCGGCCAGGGCCCGCTCCCGGTCGTGGTGTATGAGGGGGGATCAGCTGACCGGTCAGGGTGAGAGTGTTGTTCTGTCGAGGAGCGGAGTGGTAAGCTGGCGGTAGGATTCCGGGCTGAGAATGAAATAGTTGGAGTCCCCGCGAAGCTTTCCATAAAAGATGCGGTTGAGACGGGAGCGGCTTGCGGGAGCGAGGTCGAAGGAGGCTTCACGAAACCCCTTGAGCTCTCCGGTTTCGTCCAGTTCCTGGAAGATCGCCGTGAAGCGGAACGTCGGGTTACGCAGGGCATGGGCGGCGGGGGTGCTGTCTTCTCCGAGCCAACGCTCAACCTGCAGAACTTCCATGAGCCTGATGAACTCATCTGCACGTCGTTTGTTGAGGTAGGCAGTTACATCCTCTTCATGCTGGCGTGCCTCCCAGTCTTCAGCGAGGAATCTGTATCTGAGGGTGAGAGCGGGATCCGCGAAAGGAACGCGGATGGGAAGTGTCTCGAGCTTCATGATGGAGAGGTCGACTACCGAAAATGGCATCAGGAGAGCGTCTCGCCACTGGTGAGCGTTCCCTGCAATCGCCGTGAAGGTGGCAGGGTCTATTTCGGCCACGGTGGATGTCCCGTGGCGAATCGCATAGAAACGACCATCGACGCCGCGCCCGAAGCGGAGATCAATCGGATCTTCCTTCTCGCGGTCCAGGATCACGCGTTTGG
>CAWWCX010000653.1:0-2020 GCA_963935445.1 uncultured Roseibacillus sp. | reverse complement strand
AGCCATCCATCAAAGCCCGCGAGGGTCGAATAGAAGACTTGGGTGAATCCTGATCCATTGGGGACGTAAATGATACTCGCCTCGGAAGGAGCCGCGTTAGCGGAACCGGTAAGGCCTGCACTGTTGTCCGCGCCAAAGACGTCGCCGATGGTCTTGGCCGCACGGATGGTGTAATCCGTCGCAGCTTCAGCTCCGAGGCTATCAAGACCCGTGAGGTCTCCACCGCTCCATGAGTCTACTTCGATGACCGTGCCCTCCCAGGAGGTCGCACCGGTGATCTCAACAAGATAGGTCTTGCCGTCCGTGAGGAGCTCGGAAAAGTCGACGTCGTTGTCGGTGAGGGAAGTGTCGGTTTGAGAGTCAAACGTGCCAGAAACCACTTGGGGTTCGTGGAGGCGAAGGCCGAGGACGTTGAACTTGCCGGCGTTGATCGTAAGGGTTTCGTAACCGCCTGCGCCCGATACTGCCGACTGAGAGAAGGCTGAACCGGCCAGGAAGCTAAGCGAACCGGCAACGAATGCCGCTTTCTTTAGTGTGGTTGCTTTCATGGCTATTGGATGACTCTGATAAGAGGTCGTTTTGTTTTTTGGGGTGTCTTTTTATGTTCCCGCAGGCAATCCGCCCGCAAGATATCTACCGGAGGTCCATCCGGTCAATTTTTTTTTAAGAACGGCCCGAAAAAACAACTTTGGGTTTCCAAAGGAGCATTGGGCGGCTCAACTCGCTGTTTTTTAGATAGTTAGAAATAAAAGAGTCTTCGCGAAATTGGATCAGGGCCTTCTGAAAATAGAGTTTGTCTATAGTGTCACCTCGGATTGGGCCCGAAAAGCCTCCATTCTCCCGGTTTTCCACCATTCCACGCAGGAAAACAACTCCCCTCCCCCTCGATCACCAGCAGCTTATGTCGCGAAACATCTCCAGCCGGGAGAGGAGCTCGGAAGCGGGGAGATCCTCGATCCTTCCGGTGGAGAATGCTTCACAGGTGAAGGAGGCCATCACCGTGCCACGCACAACCCCGTCCCGGATCTGTTCGAAGCTGTAGTCGGTCGTTCCCAGGGACGCAAGGTAGCCTGCCATCGCCCCGAGGAAGGTATCCCCCGCCCCGGTCGGATCCGCCACTTCCCGCAATGGGAAGGCCCCACAGCGAAAGATCCCGTGATTCCGCTCTGGAGGGCCAAAGAGTACGGCCCCGAATTCACCAAGCTTGATGACAACGTATTCCGGCCCTTTGGCGCGAAGGAGACCCCCCGCCTCCACCAGGTTGCTCGTCCCGGAATACTCGCGGGCCTCCGTCTCATTGATGACGAGGAGATCGATCCTCGCAAGGACCTGCTCGAGCTCCTCCCGCGCGATGTTGATCCAGAGGTCCATCGTGTCGGCCAGCACGAAGCGATTCGGAGCGCTGCACTGGTCGATCATCTCGAGTTGGTTAACCGGAGCCATGTTTGCCAGCACAACCACCGGCACCCCGGTCAGCTCAGCGGCAAGGTTGACGCGCCAGTTTTCGAGAACGTTCACCGCCACATCGTGGGTCGTGCGGTCGTTCATGTTCTGGTGATACTCGCCACTCCAGGTAAAGGACGCGCCCTCGGAGCGGTCCACGCCCACGAGCGACACCCCGTGCCGTTCCAGCATGGCAAGGTGCTCCGGAGGATAGTCGCCACCCACCACCCCTACAAGGTGCACCGGATCGGTGAAGTAGCTGGCAGCCAGGGAGGCGTAGGAGGCGGAGCCCCCAAGCAGGTTGGTCGCCTCCGCAGTGGGTGTCTTGACGTTATCAATGGCAATGGAGCCTCCAACAAGGAGAGGGAGCGCTTCGGGCATGGGGGGAGATGGGGGCCTCCCGGTCGAAGTTTCAAGTTCCAAGTTCGCGTTGCGCAATCTCGGCCCGGATCACCTCGCAGCGCCCGGCGACATCCTCCGCCTGGAGCAGGGCGGATACAATCACCACCCGGCGTGCACCTGCCCCAAGAACCCTGTCTCTTATACACATCTCCGAGCCCACGAGACCGTACTAGAT
>CAWWCX010000652.1:0-2024 GCA_963935445.1 uncultured Roseibacillus sp. | reverse complement strand
CCCGCCAACTACCGGCTTCCTCGCGTGGATCTCCAGACCACTGGGCATGGTCATCACCATGGGTGCAATCGGAGCACTCGCCCTGCTGGCCTTTCTCGCCAGCTATCTTTTCTCCACCAGTAACTACCAACTCTCGCCGTCCCAGAAAGCATGCGTCGTGACAGCGGAGCATCTCGCCGAACGGCATGATATCGCGCTCAATCCAGCGGCTGCATCCTGGGACTCCAGCCGCTACCTCGACGGCTCTGTCGACATCGATTACATGTACGAGGACTCCTCGGACCAGGGCGCCTGGATCCATTGCATGCTGTCTATCCAACCGTCCACCTTCGATGCCAAGATTGTAAAGGAGAGCTACTGGCAGGGATCCAGGATCAGCTACAAGGGTGTAGCGGAAATCGAACAGGACAGCAGTGTCTTCAGCTGGGGTGACGCCTCACGCTTTGCCTATCTCAAGACAAGCGGGGTGCGCTACGGATTCCTCTTTGTTACCCGTAAAGATTCCAAGGTGTTCTATCTCGAAATTGCTAATTGCGGCATCGAAGATCCGGATGAGATCTCAGCGCTCCTCACCCCGTTGCTCGAACGCTACGAGAGCGAGACCTTCTGATTCAGGCAGACAACCATGCTCCTGCCTCACTCCTCGGGCTGATTCCAGATGCCGGTGTTTGAGACAGGCGGTGAATTGGATTCAGGGCTGAAAAAATAGGGACTCGCCACAAATAAACAAAACACATCAACATATACCGATTTGTTGATTTGTTTATTGCAGCAGCCTGAACTCTACCGTAGCTTCGCGCCAGCATGCGGCCGGACGCCACTCCCGAGCTTCGAAAGCTCCTCGCCAATCGGATTGCCCTGCTCGACGGCGCGATGGGCACGACCATTCGCGACTACGGGATCGACGAGACCGGCGCACGCGGGGCTCGTTTTGCGGAAGCGCCCAAGGATCTTCTCAACAACGGCGACATCCTCTCGCTGACTCAGCCGCAAACGATCGCTGACATCCATCGGCGCTTCCTCGAGGCAGGTTCGGATATCATCGAGACCAATACCTTCTCCGCAACCACTCTGTCTCAGTCCGAGTTCTTCGTCGAGGACCCCCGGGAGCGGGGCGGCCGCAAGGACCCCGAATTCTTCCAGGGAATTCTTGAGAACAAGTCCATCCGCACCATCACCGAGGACCTGAACCTGGAGAGCGCCCGGCTTGCCCGCGAGGAGGCTGACCGGCTTTCCGAGAAGAGTGGGGTCAGGCGCTATGTTGCCGGCGCCATCGGCCCCCTCACACTCTCCCTCACCAATGCTCCGGATCACGACGATCCTTCCTTTCGCCCGGTCACTTTCGACCAGGTCCGCGAAAGCTATCTCCACCAGATCGGTGCCCTCGTCGAGGGCGGTTGCGACCTTCTGCTGGTGGAAACGGTCTTTGACTCCCTGAACGCCAAGGCGGCCCTCGTCGCGATTCAGGAGTTCTTTGAAGCGGAGGGAGCTTCACTCCCCGTGATTGTATCGGCAGCTATCGGAAGCGGGGGCGCCACCTTGATTTCCGCCCAGCGCCTCGCCGCCTTCTGGATTGCCATACAGCACGTCAACCCCCTCGCCGTGGGGATGAACTGCTGTGAGGGCCCCGAGGTTCTTCGCCCTTTTGTCGCAGAGCTCGCCGAACTCACGGACACCTTCACCTCCTGCTACCCCAATGCCGGGTTACCCAACCCCCTCGCCCCGACGGGCTTCGACCTCGGACCTAGGGACATGGCGGCCTACCTCGGAGAATTTGCCGCTGCGCAATTCCTCAATCTCGCTGGCGGCTGCTGCGGAAATACGCCAGAGCACATCGCCGCCATTGCCGAGGAAATGAAAAAGCATCCCCCACGCCAGCCCCGAGTCCTCGCCGCGTGATTAGCACCTTCATATGCTTCCCGGAGGCTCCTCCCCTCCAGCCTGAGAATGGAAACCAACCGGCCCTGCCTCACCACTTGAACTGTCTCTTATACACATCTCCGAGCCCACGAGACCGTACTAGA
>CAWWCX010000651.1:0-2033 GCA_963935445.1 uncultured Roseibacillus sp. | reverse complement strand
ACACTGCATATCGTCGGCAGCGTCAGATGTGTATAAGAGACAGGTCTGGGCCAGGGGTTTCTGGACGTAAGCGTGTTTGCCCATGGCCATTGCGGTAATGGCAGCGACGCCATGACAATGGTCGGGAGTTGAGACCGTCACGGCATCGATCTGGTTCTCCATCTCCTCGAGAAGCTTTCGGAAATCCTGATATTGCTTGGCCTTGGGGAACTTCCCGGCCTTCCGCTTGAGCATGTTGCGGTCGATGTCGCAGAGGGCCACGATCTCGCCACCCTCCCGGGCGGCGTTGTCGGTGTCGCTGCTGCCCTTCCCTCCGACCCCGATACAGGCGACGCGAATCTTGGAGTTCAGATTCTGTCCGCTTACGATGGCAGGGAACCCAAGAACGGAACCGGTCGCGATGCCGGTGTTTTTGACAAATTTACGGCGAGTGAATTCCTTCATGACTTGGGGGCGAGTGTAGAGGCAGAGAGGAGGGTGGGAAGAGGATTTTTGAGCCCCGAAGAGATGATCCTTTGACCTGTTTTTCGCCAGGACGTGCGTAGGAACCGCCTCCGGAAGATGGGGTTAGGAAGGGACTGGGAATCACAGGGTTTCCACGTGGGGGGCGGGGAAGGGCCATAATTCTGGTCAGTTTCTGCTGGAAAGCCAGAGAGTCACCCCGAGGGCGTGAAATTGGGTGTGCCCCACGCCCTCGAAAAGGTAAGACAAATGAGAATGAAGGTGCTCCTTGCTACTCTCGCTCTTGGATGCTCATGGGTTGACGCGGCCACCATGGCCTACACGGGTAAAATCATGGAGGTGCAGGATCCTGCTGAGGAGGAGTTGAAGCACACGTTGCGCAAGTTCGCTGTAAAGATCGATTACTATGACTATTGCAGCCGAGGGAAATTTGGGAGGGCGTCCAAGGTGGGCGAAATGGCAAGCCAGAAGGTGATGCCACGAGGAACCCTGTGCGTCCTGAATGGAGAACTCATGAATGCCGGAACCTTCGCAAAGGCGTTGCGCCCGGGCCTCTGGGGGTATGTTTATGAGGATACCTGGCAGTCGTTCTACACTGGGCCGGATTTCACGTGGGGAGAGATTTTGAAGCACGACCCGGAGGCTGGGACGGTGACCTTGCGTGTGCACCGCACTCACAAGGAGGTTCATCTGGCTGCAAATCCGCCGGTTGAGAAAGCCTTCAAGTATGATGGGGCAACGACGGTGCGCCTTGAAGAGAAAGGGGCTGAACCGGAGGAGGCCTTCAAACCTGGCAATTGGTTGCAGGTACATTCTCACCGCAAGGGAATGATCGACGTGCGCACGAGGGCGAGCAGGTTTGATGCCGGAGAGCTTTTGCCGCAGGCGGAAGGAAGACGGGGCTTCGCCAATGATCTCTCCGGGCCAGTGGAGATTCTCTCCGTCGAGACGGAGAATCCCGGCAAGGTCATCGACAACCGGGTAAGGATCGTCGTGCGCCGGAATGGAGAGGAGGAAAAGATCGCCTGCCGGAGCACGACGTTCATCCTGGATGGAAAGCTTTGCCCACCCTCCATCGCGGCGCGCCCGGGGCGGCGGGCGATTCTCTGCTACTATCGGAATCAAACCTCGCCCCACAAGGTTTTGCTGACTTCGGTTGACCACCGGGTGCAGCGATCTCTCCTTCGGGATCTCAGGATTTCCGATCCCGGTGACAGGCGAATGGACTGGCTGCTGGATGGACAGCCGGTGAGCGGAAAGCAGGCCCTCAAGGAGGCGGATGCCTTGGCCGAGGCGACGATTCAAGCGCCGCGTGGCAGAGCCATGATCGCCTTTGCACCGATCGTCGTTGACCGTTGAGAACCATTGTGTCCAGGCCATGAAAAAGAGCGGGTCCCGGGAGGTTTTGGCCGGAGCCCACGCGGAGGGCTTCCATGGTGGAAGCTTACTCCTTTGTGGGAATCGTGAATTGCCCTAATCAGGGGTCATGAAGAGCGCGCCGAAAGTAGTGGTGGTGGGATCGTTGAATGCTGTCTCTTATACACATCTGACGCTGCCGACGATATGCAGTG
>CAWWCX010000650.1:0-2038 GCA_963935445.1 uncultured Roseibacillus sp. | reverse complement strand
CATTATGGTTCAGGCGGATGAAGCCGTTGAAAAGCTTGAGTTCGGTGGACACCTTGGCCTTGCCGTACTTGCGAAGCTGAAAGCTGCCGGCCTGGACGATTTTCATGGGTGGGCGGTTGAAAGAGTGAAGGGAGAAGGCCGGATTCCCGGTGGGACTGGGGTGTGGCGCGCAAGGTTTCCTGTGATCTCCACGAGACGATGCCCACCCCCAGAGGCAGATCATGCATTATCGGGAGCCTTGAGCGACCAGAGAGAAGATTCAAGCGTGAACTTCGAGGCTGCCTGCCGGTGCGGGGGATGCAGATCAGGAGCTCGGTTGAGGAACCCCGGAGCGGTTGTGATCGCGGAGCAGGTGAAACAGGGGTGACGAAGGTGTTGCTCCCGGCGCGGGAGGAGGGTCCATTCTTTAGCTCGCGTCGGGCATCGAGGGTCTTGCTGTTGCTGTCATGCTCTAAACTGCATCCAGATAGAGCGAGAGCGTGGAGGAGAGCATGTGTGCCAGCGTGAATTTGCCGGGTGCCTGGATAGGCGGAGTCTTTTGCGCAAAATCCTGAACCAACTGAGCGACCCTGTTCAGGTTGCCTGTCGGGACCCGGCCCTCGGGAAAACAGCTGCGCAGTATTTCCCCGACTCCCCCATGATCATATCCTATCACGGGGGTTCCCAGGGACAGTGCCTCCAGAGTTGTTCGACCGAAAGACTCCGGATTCTGCGAAAGAGAAACCACGATGCTGGATTCGGCAAGCACCTCTCGCATGTCACTGCGCTGCCCAATGAAGGTGACCCGTCTGCCGAGATTCGTCCCGGAGAGCTGGTTCTCGAGATCCCTCATGTAGGATTGCTTCCGGGGATGCACTCCCCCCGCCACCACACCATGGAATTCAGCTGGCAGTTTCTTCATGATGCCAAAGAAATCCTCGTGGCCTTTGAGGCGGGTTATTCGACCGGGAAGAGTCACCAGCTTCCTCCCCTGCAGCTGAGGAAAATCCTCCCTCCACTTCGATCGCCAGTGGGCGTCAGGTTCATGGCCCGGGTGGTAGACGGCTGGATCCACACCTCGGGGAATGACATGAATGCTCTCCCGGGGACAATGGGGATAGTTCTGGAGGACATGTTGCTTGATGCTGTCGGAGACAGCGATGACTCTCTGGGCCATCGTCATGATCCGGGAGTAGGCATTCACCGAGTTGAACCCGTGGACCGTGCTGATCAGCAAAGGCTGCAGGTCCCGTGGCATTTTTTTCCACGCAAGATAACTGATCCATGCAGGCAGGCGGGAGCGGACATGGAGAATCGATGGGCGTTCCTCAGTGAGGACGCGGCGCAGGGTCCGGACCTGCAGGAGAGCCTTGGGCGACTTTTGGTGCACGGGCATCCTGATGTGACGGGACCCGTTGGACTCCAGAGAGCTTACCATGCTGCCCCCGTTCGAAATAACTACCGATTCGTGCCCCCGTTCCACGAGGTAGCCCGCCAGTTCAAGCGTGCCGCGTTCCACGCCGCCGCTATTGAGTTCGGGAAGGATCTGCAGAACTTTCATGCGAGGGCGGGAAAGCGCTGGAGAACTTCACGGGCGCAGCGCGATGCTTCGTGCAGGATGGCCGGTGGGGCGGGGAGTTCGGGCAGCCCCCTCGAATCTGGCAAACAGGTCCAGCCCTTCGCGATCAGCCGGTCGATACTGCGCACGATCCGGCTACGCGGGGATTTCCTTGGCATGGGAAGGAGGCCGACCTTGGCCCGGGCGGTAAGCGCTTCGTAGATCATGGACATGCTGTCCTCGGTAACCCAGACTTCCCGTGCGTCCATCAGGGAATGAAGAAGCCAGCCGTCCGGGCACTGGTCCGACGGATGGAAGTTCAGGTTGAGGTTGCGGACGGCCGTGCGGAACGTTTCGGGCGTACGTCGCGAGTCGGTAAGGTCCCAGGAGAGGGCGGGACGTTCCGCGGGGATTCTCTGGATCATGCTCATCAGGGTTTCTTCCTCGAAGGCATGATGCCTGGAAGGGCCTCCGATCAGAATAAGGCCTCGCTCCTGTTTC
>CAWWCX010000649.1:0-2039 GCA_963935445.1 uncultured Roseibacillus sp. | reverse complement strand
CCTATGGCAGCCCGGTTCCCGGAGAAAGGGTGAAATACTAGCGGGCAATCACTGCAGATGAGCCTGCCAGCGCTCCACTTCGCGCTGGACATTTTCCACTGAGGGGGAGCCGGGATTGGTCCGGGCCCGGAGAGCGGACTCGACGCTGAATACCTCGGCAGAATCGGTCCCGAACTCGGAGGACACCGCTGTGAGGTCCAACCGGTCAAGGGGCGTGCCGCTTTTCTCGGAAGCCGCAACGGCTTGTCCGACGAGTTCGTGGGCTTCACGGAAAGGGACGCCCTTGCGCACGAGGTAGTCGGCGAGATCCGTAGCGAGCAGGAGTGGGTCACTGGCGGCCCGGAGGCAGGCGGCCTCGTTTATCTGCATCGCGGCCAGCATCTCGGTGTTCACCTCGAGGGCAAGAGTGGTTGTCTCGATAGAATCGAAGAGGGGTTCCTTGTCCTCCTGGAGATCGCGGTTGTAGGTGAGCGGGAGCCCCTTGAGCGCGGTGAGCAGGGCCACCAGATTTCCGATCAGGCGCCCACTCTTGCCGCGGGTAATTTCGCAAACGTCCGGATTCTTCTTCTGGGGCATGAGTGAAGACCCGGTGGTATGAGCATCGCTCAGGGTGGAGAACCCGAACTCTTTGCTGCACCAGAGGATGAGGTCTTCGCTCAGGCGGGAGAGGTGAGCGCCGAGGAGCGCCAGGCTGAAGAGGAGCTCGGCGATATAGTCGCGGTCCGCGATGGCGTCCATCGAGTTGGTGGACACGCCATCAAAGCCAAGTTCCCGTGCGATGGCGTGGCGGTCGAGGTTGATGGTGGATCCGGCCAGCGCGCCGGAACCGAGCGGACAGATATTGAGGCGCCTGCGGCAGTCGCGCAGGCGAAGTTTGTCGCGTTCCAGCATCTCCACGTAGGCAAGGAGGTGGTGGCCGATGGTCACGGGTTGCCCTCGTTGCAGGTGGGTGTAGCCCGGGACCACTGCAGCGGCGTGTCGTCCTGCCTGTTCCAGGAGGGCATTCTGGAGTCCGGTGGCGAGGGTGAAGATGGTATCGATTGACGCCCGGCAGAAGAGGCGGGTGTCGGTGGCTACCTGGTCGTTACGGCTGCGGGCGGTGTGAAGCTTGGCGCCGGCGGGCCCGATCTTTCTTGTAAGGGCCGCCTCAATATTCATGTGGATGTCCTCCAACTCGATGGAGAACTCAAACGTGCCCCCTTCGATTTCCTGCTCGATTTCCCGAAGGCCGGTCTCGATCTGGGAAAACTCCTCTGCGCTCAGAAGGCCGGCATTCTGCTGAGCTCGTGCATGAGCAATCGAGCCGGCAATGTCGTGCGGGTAGAGACGCCAGTCGTAGGAGATCGACTCTCCGTAGCGTTGCACGAGATCAGCGGTCTGCTGCGCGAAGCGGCCCTTCCACATGGGTGGAGTTTCAAGGCGGATCCGGCAAGTTGCAAGTCCCGGAACGCCGGGAGGCCAGCTTGTTAGATGTCGATGAATTCACCGTCATCCCGGCGACGGGAGCGGGGCGGAGCCTGTCCATTGGGGGGGCTGATGATGTGGAAGCGGCCCTTCAGCTGGTTTGCAAGCTTTCCGCGGAGGACGGCTCGCACGGGGGGGATGAGCAGGAGAAAGCCCACCGTGTCGGTGAGGAAGCCCGGGGTCAGGAGCACTGCCCCGGCCAGGAGGATGAGGAGGCCATCGAGAGCTTCCCGGTGAGGAAGGCGGCCTTCCGCCATCGCTCCCCGGAAGCTGGCCATGGCCCGGGCGCCCTGAGACCGGGTGAGGGCCGCCCCGCCGAGGGCGGTGAGGAGAATGATGAGGAGGGTCGGGCCGAGCCCTATGGAAGCCCCGAGGGTCAGGAAGAGGTAAAGCTCCGCGATCGGGACGAGGATGAAGAGGGCAAGAAGCTTGAGGAACATGAGGGCACCTTCGCGATCAGTCTAAGGGGGGAGGGCCGAAAGTCAAAGGGTGCCGGTGATCCGGCCGGAACAGGCAGATGCCGGGCCCTCAGGGCACCTCGATGAGGGCCTTGACGGTTCCACGGGATGTGTCGG
>CAWWCX010000648.1:0-2040 GCA_963935445.1 uncultured Roseibacillus sp. | reverse complement strand
TGGGAACCCTCTCTCTGTCCGCTGTGCTCGGTCACTTCGACGATGGGGCTATCGACACCTTTTACGGCCTCAGCGCAGGTCTTGAAATCGCTGTTTCCGACAGCATCACGGTGACTCCTCACATTTCGCACATCATTGATGGCGCAGCTGGTGATGAGACCTTTGGTGGTGTGAGTGTCGGCTTCGGCTTCTAAACCATCTGAGACTAAAATCTCTCTAACCGAAAGGGGGAGCCACCAGGCTCCCCCTTTTTGCGTTCAGATTTTTATTTTTAGCCGGAATCCCGTTGGGGATAAAAGAGTTTCATACGTGACAGTCTCTGCATTATTGGGAGTTCATTGCTCGTGACCGTATGCGTTGTCCGGGCGGAGCTTGAGGCGAGCCTCCTGCTGGGCTACGCGTCCCAGTATGTGGATCGGGGGGAGTTTTTGGGAAAGGACCTGTTCCATCTAGGATTCGAGCCGTATGGAGCCATTGAGGTCGAAGGTGTTGGAGAGCTGGAAGTGACTGCCGGGCTCTGGCAGGGATCGTCCACCGGGGGGCGGGAGTTGAATCTTTACGGGGAAGTCTACAAGGACCTCGGATCCCTGGGGGCGGCGGTTGGAATCACGCATTCCTCCTTCTCGGGAATGGGCCCGGGTTCGGATCATGAAATCGAAACCTATCTCCTGATGGAGAAAACATTTTCCGGTCTTTCCCTCGGGGCGGGGGCCTATTTTGACGCAAGTGACAGCTTGCCGAATGAGGTCTACCTGGAATTCACGGCGGATTACGCAATCCCTCTGGGTTCCTTGACACTGGATCTCGTCGCGACCTACGGCTATTTCGACGATGGGGTGGCGTATTCCTCCCTTGGGGCAGCGTTGGAGGTGCCGATGGGTGAGAATGTTCGCGTTGTTCCTCACCTGACGGGCTCTCACTCGAGGGACCTGGGCGACTGGTTCTTTGGTGGCGTGGGAGCGCATTTCTCCTTTTAGCGCTTACGGGGCCGCATCGTCGGTCTGGCACCTGCAGTTGCCAAGGGTGGGAGGACCGACGCAGGAGTAGATTCCCCACCATTTGGGGACGAACGGGCCATATATTCAGATTTTCCCAGTTATTAACAATCGCTGTGTTCGGTATTCACCTTAGCATGTTTGTGCGGAGTGAACCGGGAGCCGTGCATTGACAATTTCTCAGGGGCCTCCATCGTCCGCCTCGTTATGAGAGCAACACGCATTACAGCACTTGCAGGACTTTCGACTGCGCTGCTTGGCACTGCCAACGCAGATATCGAAAGTAGCGCATCAGTCGGTTACAACACCGATTACGTCTACCGGGGAGCCAATCTTGGTGAAGACCTGGTCGACTTCAGCCTCGGGTTTTCGGGCAGCACCGATGTCGCGGACTGGAGTATCGGTCTGTGGCACGGTTCCTGGGACGGAGCCGTCGACGAAACCCAGGTCCACGCAACGGTTTCCAAGTGCATCAGCGATGCACTGACGGTCAAGGCTGGCATTGTGAACCACTCCAACACGGGCGGTGGCCTCTTTGTTGAGGATCGTCTTGAGGCGGTTGTCGGTGCGAGCACCAACCTGTCCGGTATCGAACTGAGTGCCGCAGCTTATTTCAACGCGGCGGATGACGACTACACTCACGATGTCTACTACGAAGTGGGTGCCGGTTACTCCCAGGAGCTGGGCGCGAGCCTGACCGGAAGCATCGGAGCAAAACTTGGAGTATGGGATTCTGACCCTCTTGGTGGGGCTGCAGATGATGTGACCTTTGTCGCGATCACCGGTGCCCTGTCCTATGCAGCCAGCGACAGCATCACGTTGAATGCCTACATCACCCACTCCATCTCGGACGATTGGGAGCTCGACGATGAGACCTTTGGCGGTGCTTCGGTATCCGTCAAATTCTAGGTCATCCTCCTAGGTCTTAAACTAATTTGGAAGGGGAGCCGTCAGGCTCCCCTTTCTGCGTCTCGACCCCGGCGGGGAAGGGGTCATATCCTCCTGTCTCTTATACACATCTCCGAGCCCACGAGACCGTACTAGA
>CAWWCX010000647.1:0-2046 GCA_963935445.1 uncultured Roseibacillus sp. | reverse complement strand
CACACTGCATATCGTCGGCAGCGTCAGATGTGTATAAGAGACAGGACCAGGGAATTGGTGGCGGGGCGGGCGTTGAGTTCAAAGAAGCCGTCAACCTGCTCCGGCCAGTCGATCAGGTAACTATTGAATTCGCTGGGCCACTCAATGCCGAGGCCCCCTTCGCCACTGGAGAGGAGCCAATGAATCTGAACCTCATTTGAAGTTGTGTTCCTGCGGGCTGCATAGTAGGCCTGCTTGCCATCAACCTGGTGGTTGTTGCTAAATTGATTATCTCCTCCGGCATTGACCTGCCAGGCGGAATAGAGCCGGGAATCAAACAGGCGTTTTCCATCCGGACCTGCTTCCTCACTCTCTGCGAGGGCTCCGTCCGAGGGGAGCATTCTCTCCCCGAGATAGAGGTCGAGTTCCACTGGGGGGCGTTCCCGGATCACATCCACCACCTCGAAGCCAAGATGCTCGCGGATGGTGGAATCGGCGGGATCGCGGGGTTGGCCCAGGTATTCGACCAGAACCCGCCCTTCCTTGTTATAGGCCATTAGAAACCCCTGGGTGGAATCATGCCACAGGGTCGCAGGAGGAAGGGGAGGCTGGTTCGGGTTAGCGTCTCCCTCCGGCCTGTAGATCTCCGTTTCTGGAACCTGCTCCGGGATTTGACTGTTGTAGACCACCACCACTTCCTGCACCACCCCGGGCGGGATCTTGACCCGCGGCCCCTTGAAGCGGCCTTCGGTCCAGTAGATTTCTTGCGGTGTCTTTGATGCCCCTGCCGAGACGGCATAGGTCTTCGCCTTCACGAGGAAGACATTCCCACCCTCTTCCCGGATCCGCGTTTGCGAGCGCCAGTAAATGGTGATGCGGCCTGCATCCGAGGCATAGACCTTCTCGGCATGCTTGCTCCAGTAGAAATTCTCCCGGTAGCCGTTCGGGAAGGAAAACAGTTCAGCGTCCGCTGTGAGCGCATCCTCAGTGACGGACAGGAACCCATTAGCCACCACGGGTGGATCAGCAGGAGCAGGATCGGGAATATCGGGAGTGAGGGGGTCGTCATCGTGATCAACCTTGCCCGGCTTTACGATGATGACCGGTTCCGCCTGGAAGATGACCTCGATCTCGGGGGTTGCCGCATCACCGTCATGATCAACGAAAATGGGTTCCGGTGGGGAAATAACATCGCCGATGAAGTAGTCTGGGACGCTTCCCGAGAACGACCCGCCGAGATAGGACTGGCGCAGGAGCATTTCTCCATTGCTGGGAAGCAATTCCTTCAGGTTCGAGGAAGGCTGGGGGGCATCTTGGTCAGGATTCTTGGCGACGGAGGAGGACAGTCCCGCCATCCCGCCGAATTGTCCGCTGGTGGCCGTTCCGGTGGTCCCGGAGAACACTCCGAAGTTGCCATAGGAACGGTTGATCGGCGTGTTTTTCACGTCGACCTGGGCATGCACAAGGCCACCGGTGAGCAAACCGAGCAGGATTGTGAGCCGTTTCATCATTGTTCCCACGGGGAGGTTTGCCAATTACCTGGACTCCTTAGTTGACCCGCTAACCGGCTTTAACCCGCTCTCCTTAGTTGACCCGCTCTCCTTAGTTGACCCGCTAACCGGCTTTAACCCGCTACCCTGCTTCTCAAGGAGAGCCTCCAGCCGCGCCAGCCGGGTTTCGAGGGCGCTGTTTGCCTGCTTGAGGGCATCGATCTGCGCATCCTTTTCCGCACGCAGTTCCCGGAGGGCCTGCACTGAGAGGGACTCGAATCCGGTCACCGAGACGCCCTTGAGGTGTGGTTCGTCCTCGTCTGGGCCGAATGGTAACGGCTGGACCCACTCCGGGAAGACTTCCTCGACTTCCTGGGCGATAAAGCCGGTTTGTTTGCCTGCGACGTAGTATCTTTGCTTCGGGTCTTTATACTCGTAAGTCACGGACCTGAGCTTGAGGAGTTTATCAAGAGCGCCGTCGAGATTCTTGATGTTCTTTTTTAGCCGCTCATCGGATGGGTTACCCCTGTCTCTTATACGCATCTGACGCTGCCGACGATATGCAGTGTGTAGATCT
>CAWWCX010000646.1:0-2050 GCA_963935445.1 uncultured Roseibacillus sp. | reverse complement strand
ACTTGTCATTGCGGATCCGCCAGACACCCGCCGTCCTGGTCGCGACAACGATTGTACCGTCCTTCGCCACCGCTATTCCAGTCGGCTCAAAGAGCTGGTTGCGTCCAAAGACATCCTTGGGAGCTTCCCAGTTCTCGAAGGAGTAGCCCGGAGGAACCTCCATCATCTTTTTCCCTGCCTGGTTCTTGTTCCGAACAACCGGCTGCTCTCCCCAGTGCTCCTCTGCATCAACAAGGGGCCTTGCCACCAGGGCCTTCTGCAATCGCGCGCTGAAGGTGTAGGTCCTCGGCGGCCCGGCCGGCAGCGTCCAGATCCCGTTGGCGAGCGTTCCGCCCTTCACCGTAATATTCGTCAATCCACTTTCGGAAACCTGGAAGACCTGTGCGGTCTTTACGCTGGACTGCAGGGCGACCTCCAGTCGCCCATCCTCTGCGAAGCGAACTCCCTGCTGGAACTCATTACTTCCCACCCGGAAGCGGAAGACAGGATCGCCCGTCGCGGAATCCAGGCTGTGCCCTCGATACTCAGCATTGACCGACGCGAGAAGCTCGGAGAAATCCCGGTCCTCCCAGAGCCACTTCTCGATGTTCTTGTGATCCTTCACGTCCGGCTCCTTGAATTCAAAGTCAACGGGCGTGCCCCCCGACACCGGGCGCAGGATTCCTACTCCCTCGATGAAGGTCTGAGAACCCTGTCCCCGCTTCGAATTCGGATGTCCACGACCCCGGCGCTCTTCATTCAGGTTGAGAAACCCTCCACCCCACACGTTGCGTATCGAGAGCGTCCGGGGATCAAAGGTGTAATTCATGCCGTTGGGCAGACCGACATGCACGGCCCGGCCGCTCGACTTGCTGATCGGCGCCCGGAAGACCCGTGTCCGCTTGGAGACAACCACCTCGCCCCCGATCTCCAGGAGATTCTTGGGTTGCGCCTTCCTGTCGATCTTTACCTTCACCACGCCCGGGCCAGCCTGCCCCTCGTCCGCCAGAGTCCGGAGATAGTGGAAGATGTGTTCCACCGCCTGGTCCGGAATGACCTCGCTGGAGTACATCGGCATCGCCGCGGGGTAGGGCTGTCCCTTCGTCGCCCCACTTTCCGCAATTGCAAGGACATCAGTCGATTTCCGGACAGAGTCCAGATAGTAGCCCTTGTCGGCTCTGACTTTCTTTTTCTCCTTTGATCCCGGAACAAGAATCTCACGCTCTCGTGGCTCATTGAGAAAGAGTCCGTAAAGGCTCGGTCCGGACCGGACAGACTTGTCGTTCTTATCGACCACGTGACAGGTGATGCACCCGTAAGTCGCAAAGGCCTGCCTGCCGTCGGCCACGGCATCAATTTCCTCCTGTCCAAGGACAGGCTGGGCAAGCAGGGGGAGGATCCAGACGAGTTGTCTCTTCATGAAGACGAGCGGGTACGCCAATCTCCGCTTCACCGCAAGAAAAGAGCATATCTCCTCCTCACCCTATCATGTGCTCTGCCCATCCATGACTGCCCACTTTTCCAGACTTGCGAGCCTCTTCCCCTGCGCCACAGTGTGGTCCTAATCTCTCTCAACTACCGAAACGAGTTTCGGGAATGCCCTCCACTGCTCGCATCCTGTCGGCCCTCTTTGCCGCACTTCTCTGCACCCCGCTTCCTGCCCGGGAAGCGAGCATCCTGCGCTCTGACCAGAACAGCGTTCACGAGTTCTCGGTTCTCAACGAGGACACCGCCCCACGAGACTTTGTCCTCAAGGCCGAGGAAAATACCGAAGAAAGCTGGATGGTGGTCTACCTCAGCGGAGGCACCAACATCACCAGCACAATACTCTCGCCGGGCGGGGTCACCCTCAGCGTGCCCCCGGGCCCGGATGCTCTCAGCATCGAGGCCGCCTTTTTCGCTTCCGGTGCTCCAGAGAACTCTATCCGCACCACTACCATCACTGCCACTCCGCTGGACGGCAGAAGTCCCGTTCAGAAGGCCACTTTCCACGTCCGGATGTTGACCCTCCTGCAGGTCAACGACGACCGGGATCTCAGCGATGCAGATCCACTGGACGAGTGGCTCGATG
>CAWWCX010000645.1:0-2054 GCA_963935445.1 uncultured Roseibacillus sp. | reverse complement strand
ACACACTGCATATCGTCGGCAGCGTCAGATGTGTATAAGAGACAGGCCCGGCATCTATACCGGGGGAGACTGCGCAGGCCCGGTTGAACTCGTGCACATCGCCATCCGTCAGGGGGAAACCGCCGCCCGCCACGCCTTCGGTCAAAACCCGTCACCCCTGCGCTACGATGCGCTCATGACCGTCGTCTTCACGGACCCTCAGGTTGCCTGGGTCGGCCTGCGCGAGGACGAAGCGCTTGCCAGGAACCTCGACCCTCTGGTCGAGGAGTATCCCTTCGCGGATCATGGCAAGTCGCTTCTGATGGAGGCTCCGCGAGGCTACGTGAAGGTCATCGCCGACCGCGCGAGTGGAAAAATCGTCGGCGCTGAATGCGTGGGCAAGGACGCTTCCGAACTCATTCACGCGCTCACTGTCCCAGTCGCCCACGGCCTGACACCCGCCCAATGCATGGAAGCGGACTGGTATCATCCCACTCTTGCCGAAATCTGGACCTATCCCCTGGAGGACCTCGCCGAGGCACTGGCCACCGGATAAAACCGACAACGCCCCCCGCTCCCTCCCTGATCATTTGGTTACAGGCGCGGCATGTGCGCGGGGGTGACAATCAGCTCGGGAACAACAGCCCGCCGGGGCAGGCGCGCCACCGCGAGAACCATCTGGGCGATGTCTTCAGGATGAACCATCCGGGAACGCTTCTCCTCGGGTGGCGGCACTGGTCGGTCATCGAGAATGGGCGTGTTGGTCTCACCCGGAATCACATTGGTCACTCGCACGCCATCGGGAAGGGCCTCCATGTTGGCAAAGACCCCGAGGCTGTTCTGTCCGCTCTTGGCGGCGGAGTAGGGCACTCCCGCAAGGTGTACGGATTGGCTTCCCGCCAGGGAGGTCACATTGAAGATGAGCCCATCGCCCCGGTTACGCATGCCGGGAAGAAAGGCCTGCATCACGTTGTAGGCCCCGGTCAGGTTGACCTCTACGACACGATCCCAGCTCGCCGGGTCGAAGTCCTCCCACGTCCGCCTGGGAATGTTGATCCCTGCGGAAAACACGAGGATGTCCACCTGACCCACTACTTTCTCGAACCACGCGAGGAGGGTTGCGATCTGTTCACGATCCACCACGTCACAGCGATGGGCGCGCATTCCCGTCCCGGCAACGGCGGCCTCAAGAACCTCCTCCCGGCGGCCGGCCACGGCCACCTGGTAGCCGGCCTTCTCAAAGGCCCGGGCAATGCCCAGTCCAATTCCTGTCCCGCCCCCCACCACGAGGACATTCCGGTATTCTGGTTGTTCGCTCATGCGTTCTTTCATCCGAGGGAAGCTCACGCCCCTTGTCAACCCACCACTAAAACGATGCCCGCTTCAGGACGCGACAAGTTCCTTGATCACCGCGCCCCCGGTCTGCGAGAGCTGCTTGAAGCGGCCCCCATGGAAGTAGGTAAGCTTGTTATCGTCCAGGCCAAGAAGATGCAGGATGGAACAATGGATGTCGCGGATGGGATGGACCACCTCGACCGCTTCCAGTCCGATCTCGTCCGTGGCGCCGATGACCTTTCCGGCCGGCACCCCCCCTCCCGCAAACCACATGCTCATTCCCTTCGCATTGTGATCACGGCCACCATTCTGCCTGCCACGGTGGGCCTGGTTGTCGGGAGACCGTCCAAATTCGCCACACCAGATGATGAGCGTTTCCCTGAGCAGGTCCCGGTCCCTCAGGTCCCGGATCAATCCTGCTATCGGCTTGTCCACCGAGCGGATCAGGTTCCCGTGATTGTTGACGAGGTCATCGTGTGAATCCCAGCCCACCGAATAGGCCTGCACGAAGCGCACGCCCTTCTCCACCAGCCGTCGCGCCAGCAGGCAACGACGCCCAAAGGCATCGGTATGCTTCTCCCCGATCCCGTAGAGCCTGCGCACCTGCTCGGGCTCCCCGCCCAGGTCAATAAGCCCCGGCACCTCCGTCTGCATCCGGAATGCCAGCTCGTAGTTATGCAGGCGCGCCTCGAGAACCTCGTGATCGGGATGACGCTCCCGGTGGGACTTCTCCAGGTCAG
>CAWWCX010000644.1:0-2055 GCA_963935445.1 uncultured Roseibacillus sp. | reverse complement strand
CACACTGCATATCGTCGGCAGCGTCAGATGTGTATAAGAGACAGACCTCACTCCCGGTGGCCGCCTGCCGGTAACGAAAGACCAGTCGCACCGGCCGCTGCTCCAGCTCTTCCGGCCCCCGCCATTCAATCCCATAGTAATGGCCCAGGCGGTTTCGCCGCTCCTCAGCCGTGACCGCACCATGGAAACGGTACCATTGCTCCCCTCGCAGCACCTCCAGCTCGTTTTCCACTGCGAGTGCCCGAAGGTGGTAATGCCTGATCTCAAGGGCGCTTCGCGGCCCGGAACAGGAAAGCAGTCCCAAGGTTCCAAAAATCGCCAGCCAACGCACGTGGCAACAGCAACATGGCTCCACTCCCACAGCAAGGACGGCTTTCACCCACAGAAAAATATCGGATTCGCCTCGCGAATAGTCTGTCATACTCCGCGCATGACAACCGATATCCGCGAGCGGCTCGACACCTTCATCAAGAGGAAAGGGCTCCGGCACACCCCCCAGCGAAACGCCATCGTGGAAATCATCTTCGCCAGCGACGAGCACTTCACCCCCGACGAGCTCTGGGAAAGGCTGCGGGGCACGGACGCCCAGACATCCCGGGCCACTCTCTACCGCACCCTTGCCCTCCTCACGGAGGCCGGGCTCCTCCAGGAAATTGACTTGGGAGATGGACAGGCGACCTTCGATCCCAACTTTCTCAACAAACCATCCCACAATCACCTCGTCTGCGTGGATTGTGGCGAGGTCATTGAATTCGAGGACGAACATCTTGAAATCCTGAACGAGTGCATCACCCGCCGCCTTGGCTTCAACCCTGTAAAGCAATCACTCCGGATCGAGGCCTGCTGCGAGGAACTGCGCACCTCCAAACGCTGCCCGAATCTCATTCAGGCCCGTCTGGAACGAAAGCGGTTCCCCGGGAAAAAACGCTGAAATGACGACTTTGGGGCTACCAGAATCCCTTCGTGGCCCCGCTCGCTCCCCGTCCCACCCACGGGGCCATTCTCTCCCGGGATTTTCGATGCCAGCTTTTGACGTCAAGCCGTCCACTTGTTAGCCGATGGCGGAAGAATCATGAACTCCATCCACGGCGCGCCCTCCTTCCAGTTGAAATCAGACTGCGTTGAACTCGCAGTCAGCCAGACGGCCGGGATGCTGGGCCCGGTGCTCTTCCGGTCCGGAGGCTCGGAGTTTTCTCCGTACGCACTCGCTCCCTGGCAGCCCCACGAGCTGGCAGGAGATCTCCCCAACCTGCTCAAATATCTCCGGGGAGACTTCCTCTGTCTTCCCTTCGGCCCACAGGACGAGGGCGACCCGCATGGGGACACCGCCAACAGGGAGTGGTCCCTGATGGCGGAAAATACAGACTCTCTCCATCTCTCCCTCGAACCCGGAGACGTCGGCGGGCGGATAGAAAAGATTCTCAGCCTGCGTTCGGGCCATGCCGCGATTTACTGTGAACACCGGATCTCGGGCCTCGATGGTCGCTACAGCTACGGCAACCACCCCGTTCTCGACTTCTCAGGCTTGCGCGAGGGCGAGGGCCGGGTCACGACCTCCCCCTTTCGCTGGGGATCGGTCAATCCCGGACTCTTCTCCGACCCCGCCAACGACGAGTACCAGGCTCTTGTGCCCGGCGCGCGATTTTCCGACCTGCGCGAGGTCCCACTCGCTGCCGAAACCCCACGCACTCCCGACCAGGTAGCCTCCGGCGGCACCACCGACCTGACCCGCTATCCGGCCCGGCAGGGATTCGAGGACCTCATCATGCTGGTCAACGAGGCGGCCTCTGCAACCCAGCCGTTTGCGTGGACCGCAGCCGTTCTGGAAGGCTGCGTCTGGTTTTCTCTCAAGGACCCGGCCCAGTTTCCGGCCACCCTGTTCTGGATTTCCAACGGCGGGCGCCGTGGAGCGCCGTGGAACGGCAGCCATCTTGGCCGCCTCGGCCTCGAAGAAGTCTGTTCCCACTTCGCCGATAACGTCACAAGCTCGCGCGAGGACCGGCTGGCCCACGAAAAGATCCCCACAACGCGCTCCTTCAAGCCGGACGAGACAGT
>CAWWCX010000643.1:0-2065 GCA_963935445.1 uncultured Roseibacillus sp. | reverse complement strand
ATGAGTTCGCAGGGCAGTTCTTCGGAGGCTACTACATCGACGATTTCCAGCTGACCGTTCCGTAATTCCGGAAGTTGGAATCGATCTCACCGAAAGCGACGGAACAAAGTGTTCCCTCGCTGTATTTCCGGGAGCTCGGAGAGCAACCGCTTCTCAGCCGGTTGTGCCGCTGGCCAAGGCTTGAACCCTGGACCCGGGAGGTGCCGGAACCCGAGGAGTGTGGTGTTGGAAATCCAGGCGCAGGCCCGGGTGGGGAAAGCCAGTCAACCTTGCCGGGTTCTTTTTGGCCCTCAGTGGCTGTGCTGCTGTGTTCCATGCGGACTTGAACTCCCGCACAAAACGACAGGCCGGGTGATCTGAAGGGCGGCTCTCCGACCCCGCGAACTTCCTGCCGTCGATCAGTTTGGAATGCGTATCCCGGTCGCCGGGGTTGCAGGAACACCTCAATGACGGCAGGGAGGGAAGGGCCCATGGGCTGATCAGTCCCTTGGGACAACCCTCAGCCTGAAGAGGTAGTACGTGAACCGGGCAGGGAAGCTCACTGCATCCACTACAGGCCGCCGAAAGGTTAGGCGAGAACGTCTTTCAACGATCGAAGTTCCCAGAAGCTCCACGGCCGAGATCGGAAGCGTTCCTGGCTGCAGGAGGCCCCCCCGGGGATGCGGGAAACCCGGTCGATAGGGGCAGAGACATGGCCTGGTTCTCGACGGGTGAGTGGCTGGAAATACCCGTGGAGGCTCGAATTTCCGGGCGAACTTGATGAAGCCGCAGTCTTCAGAATAGTCGGATGTTTTCGAGCAGGGTCTCAAATCATAGAGAGTGCCGGGAGGTGCCGGCATTTGCCGCGATCGCCATTGCGGCGGAAGTAGGCGGGGCGAGGAGATGCAGCAGGTAAAAGTGCTCCCGGTCGGGTTTGCGCAGGATCCTGATACCCTCCCTCCGCCTCGGCCTGTTGGTCTCCGGAGTCCTCCTGGTTGTCTGCCTGGCAACCCAGAGGCCTCACAGGCCATGAAACCGGACCGGATTCTCAGACCAAAAAGAGGACGGCGGTGAAGCCCGGGGAAGCCCCACCGCCCTTGCAAGTGTTGTGCGCTGCGGGCGCCGGCAGGCTCAGTTGGCGCTCAGGCTGACATTGTCGATCGAGAGACCACTGTAGGGATCTGCCGAGTCGTCGCTGAGGAAGTTGATCTCGATCAGGATACTCTCCCCGATCGCCTCCACCGGGACGGGAATTTCCAACTTTTCGTAGTCTCCATCGAAAACAGACATGTCGATGGGAGTTTCCGCCCCGAGACCAGCCTGGTCGCTGGCGCGCAGGAAGCGCACAGTGGCAGTATCACCAAACCCGTCGCCATCACGGTAGGCGTCAAAGCTCAGCACTGCCCCGCCCACCGTGGTCAGGTCGATGGCAGGAGACCGGAGGGAGATATCGGAATCCGGACCGTAATCCCCGAGGTTGGTACTCCACGCATTGGCCGATCCGTCTGCCCCGGAGGTCGGGCCCGAGCCATTGGGCGTGCCGAACTGCCACTCGGTGTTTCCGGCGGGATCGTTGGTGACGTTGGTCCAGCCGCCATCTCCGTTTTCGAAGTCCTCGGAGAAGAGGGGCGGAGGGTCCTTGGCGCGGATCGCCAGGAATCCGAGGCCCGGGAAGGGGCGGTCGATGTCGAGGGTGTTGGTCCCGGAGGGATCAGCGGCGATATTCTGGGCTCCGGCCAGTTCACCCCATGTCTCGATCGGTGAGGTGAGGTCCGCACTGACGAGGACATCATACTGCTTGGTGGAGTCACTGGGCCACGTGAGCCGGAGGGCCCCCGGGACGTCGGGCGAGTGTTCCACATCCAGGGCGAGGCGCGACTCGCGGGTGGCGCCGAAGAACTCGATCTCATTGATCTGGTGGTCCACCGCTGTGCGGGTCACCTCGTAGCGCAGGAAACGATAGGGTGGCGCGACCTTGGGCAGGGTGAAGAGGAGAACCTCCAGGCGCTGGGTCCAGAGGGAGACATCGTCGTCCTGTTCAAAGATAGGCGTGAAGCTGACGCCGTCGTTTGATCCGTAGATTCCC
>CAWWCX010000642.1:0-2072 GCA_963935445.1 uncultured Roseibacillus sp. | reverse complement strand
GATCTAGTACGGTCTCGTGGGCTCGGAGATGTGTATAAGAGACAGACAAGATGGTCTACCTGATGCCGCAGGTTGGGATGTCGTGGGATGGCAGGGAATCCGGAGAGATGCCGACCGAGAGTGCGGGGACAGCTGGGGAGACCATTTATGGGGTGATCAACACTGCGCGAACAGTGCTGCCGAAAACGCGAGTGGGTCCGGATCAGCTTCGCCAGCTCATACAGGTTGGTGAAGGGCAGGATATCGCGGATGTCATGAGTGGCGCAGAGGCAGAGGTCCCGAGGGCGGAGGCGATGAGCCGGTTTCACCGGAGGCATTCCATCTGGAAGGATGTCCTGAGCTCGTTGCTCTTCGAGCTCCTTTTCCTGGCGGGGGGCGCGTGGGTCTTCCTGCGGCGGGATTACTGATGGCTTGCGGGCTGGGACGGCGACAAGGCTGCGGGCCTGGCCGGGATTGCGTCATGGGTCCGCGAGCTCGGCGGAGGGACGGCAGGACTGCTGGGTGACTGCGGGTTTATTACCGTGTTTCCGGGGCCCGGCCGCTGGGGGAACCACTACCAAGATGCTCCTCGATAAAACTACTCATGTAACCTGAGCCGAAGAGTTCCCGGGTCAGGATGGCCTCGTCCGCGCCGGGGAGATAGAGGGCATTGACGGGGACGGCCTTGCGCTCGAGCGCGCCGAGTGCTTCGGCAATGGCGGGATCGTAGTCGGTGAAGTCCGCCTTGAGCGCGAGAATGTTGTGCTTCTTGAATAGGTTGCGAACCGCGCCGTTGTAGGCCCGGGACTTGTTTACCTGGCAGGTGGCGCACCAGGTAGCCGTGAAATCCACGAAGACGGGACGTCCTTCGGCGAGGGCGGCGTCGACGACTTCTGGAGACCAGGTCTCCCACTCCAGCCCCTTGCCAGGAGGCTTGGAGCTCGCGAGGCCCAGGCCGCCGAAGACGATCATGGCCACGAAGCCGATCCTGCGCGCCCGCTTCGTGCGAGAAACAGGGCACCAGCGACCATAGACCCAGAGTGCGATACCAATGAGGGTGAGGCCGAGGACGATGGGCAGCATGCCCCCGGAGCCTACCTGCTTGAAGGAGACGAGGATCCACAGCATCCAGCCGGCGGTGCCAAAGAGGAGAAAGGCCATGGCCTGCTTGAAGGATTCCATCCACGGGCCCGGGCGGGGGAGTTTCTCCACCAGTCTGGGGAACGCGGAAAGGAGAACGTAGGGTGCTGCCAGTCCGAGGGCCATCACGGTAAAGGAGAGGAGGAAGAGAGCCGGGGGCAGCCCGAAGGCGATACCTATGGCGACCGCGAGGAAGGGCGCGGAGCAGGGGGTAGCCACGAGGGTGGCGAGAACCCCGGAGAAAAAGGAGCCGCCCATGCCCTGCTTGTGAGTCAGGTTGCTTCCGACACTGGTTGCGGAGGTGCCGATCTCAAAGATGCCGAACATGTTCATCGCCAGAGTGAACATAATCAGCATGAGAACCCAGACGACCCACGGGTTCTGTAGTTGGAATCCCTGGGTGACGTCGATATTGCCTCCTTCCCGAAGGGCCAGTGCTATCGCGGAAAGCGCCCAGAAGGAGACCAGGACCCCGGCTGCGTAAATGAGGCCATGGACGAAGATCGTCCGGCGGTCTTCGCCGGCCTGCTGGACGAATCCCATGATCTTGATCCCGATGACGGGGAAGACGCAGGGCATGAGGTTCAGGATCATGCCTCCGAGGAACATGCCCCCGAGGACGGCGAGAAGTTTGCTGAAGCTCACCGGTTGCTTGGCAGCGGTTCCATAGTCCACCTCGACGAGATAGCCACGGTCCCCGATGGTGAGAATGCCGGCCAGCTGGTCGGGGTTTTCAGGCTCGGCATCCTGATTTCCTGCAAGGGTCCAGCGCACGCCGTCTTCGTCCCGCTCAACCGTGGATTCGCTTTGGGCGTCCAGAACCTCCTCATAATCGAAGAAGTGGATGTCTGCCTCAGGGGGAACCGCGCTGGCCGGGGAGAGGAGCAGCGTCACTCCCCCGGAAGACTTGCTGGCTTGCAGGGTGAGGGTGTCGGGAAGTGGCCGTGGAAGCA
>CAWWCX010000641.1:0-2074 GCA_963935445.1 uncultured Roseibacillus sp. | reverse complement strand
CGGCATACGAGCTCTAGTACGGTCTCGTGGGCTCGGAATGTGTATAAGAGACAGCCCATGACATTGTCATTCACGGTCACCCAGTTCTTTCCCGCCTCCTCTCCTGAGAAATCAAACAGAATTTCCGTCCTCTCCCCGCTCTCCTTCGCTGCATCCTGATCCCTGCCCGATACCGGGGAAGCACAGGACAGCACCATCGCGCCACTCAGGGCTACTGCCGGAATACACACTTTGAAACTGCTCATCGGTTTAAGCTACGGACGTTTCCAATTCCGTCAAGGCCCCCCTGAAATCCTGCCCAAAAGATGGGGTCTTTCGTGGATGCCTTGAAAAAAACAGCGTCGAACGGGTTTTTGCCCAGCGCCCGATTGACGCACCCCACTGCCTCCGCCACCCTCCCGGGACAATGAAAACAATGCTGCTCGCCCTGTCCCTGACCTTTGCACTCATGAGTTCCACCTCCCTCGCCGATCATCACAAGAAAGAGCCGGGCGCCTACCGTCATGTCGTCTGCTTCAAGTTCAAGGACGATGCCACCAGGAATCAGGTTACAGCCATCGAAAAGGCCTTTGCCGCTCTTCCGTCCAAAATCGATTCAATCACGGGGTATGAGTGGGGAACCAATGTAAGTCCCGAAAATCTCGCTCAGGGATACACTCACTGCTTCATCGTCTCCTTCAAGGACAAGAAGGGACTGGAAGCCTACCTGCCACACAAGGACCACAAGGCCTTCGTGGAACAGCTCCTTCCCATCCTCGACAAGGCCTTCGTCATCGATTTCGTTGCCAATTAACCGGGACGAGCCCCGGCCCCACCGGGGGATCCCCACCACAGCCGGACAATCCTCGTGATCCCCGGCATCGTTCGGAAGGCCGCTGCCCGATAGAGTCCCGTAAAGGCACTGCAGAGTGAATCGCTTCTTCCTGAGTTTTCTTCTCCTCCTGCTTCCCCTGCCCCTGGCAGCAAGGAAGGGCCTCTCTCTGCCCGAGGAATCCATCAGGCCCTTCCTTGAGCAACACTGTGTCCAGTGCCACGGTCCTGAGAAACAGAAGGGCAAGGTGCGCCTGGACACACTTCCGCTGTCGATCACGGACAACGAGACCGCAGAGCGCTGGCAGCAGGTTCTCGATGCGCTGAACGCGGGCGAAATGCCGCCGGAAGACGCGCCGGCCCCGGATGCAGGAAAGAAGGCGGATTTTCTCGAGCTCCTGGCTACCGCGATGGTTGATGCGCGACGAGCCCTCGCGGACCGTGGCGGAGCCATCACGATGCGGCGGCTGAATCGCCGCGAGTATGCGAATTCGCTTCGTGATCTGCTGGGAGCACGAATCAACGTTCGCGAGCTGCCCTCCGATACGGCGACCACGGCATTCGACACGTCGTCGTCCAGTCTCCTCATGTCGAGTGACCAGTTCGAGCAGTATCTCGCCCTAGGTCGGGAGGCATTGAACGAGGCCTTCGCCCGCCAGGAGAACCGGGACTCCGGATTCTCCCGGCATCTCGAGGCGGAAGACGGAAACCTCGAGCGCATTCGCAGGAATCTGCACCAGCGAATGGAAGGTCACCAACGCTACACCCGCTGGAAAGAGCGCGTCGATGCCCTGGCCCGCTTACCTGACAACCGGGACGCCGTCGCGAGGATGTCGGAACTGAACCGGGGGCGCCCGAAGCATGACTTTCATCACTGGTGGCGGGAGCTCCCCGGGGCACCGGATCCCAAGGATTACGGCTTTACGGATAGCCGACACGCAACGCATGTGGGCGTTGGCCAGTGGAGTACGATTCCTCACCTCGCCTGGTATATCTCTCAGCCGGAGAACAAAAACGGCGCCTGGCTCAGCATCGGCGACAACGCCGTCACGCCGTGGTACACGTTCCAGGCCAATGCCCCCGCCGGAGACTATGTGGTGCGGATTCGAATAGGAGCTAATCCGGATGTGAACCCGCAGCGCAGATTCGTCGAATTCGGTCGACGCTCCCAGGGCTTCGTTCTCCTCAGCACCCATCAGGTGACCGGCACCGTCAAGGAACCCCAGGTGATTGAGATTCCCGTCACCCATACGGTCGGTGGTGA
>CAWWCX010000640.1:0-2077 GCA_963935445.1 uncultured Roseibacillus sp. | reverse complement strand
ATCTAGTACGGTCTCGTGGGCTCGGAGATGTGTATAAGAGACAGCCCCTGTCACAATCCGGATCATGCCCCGAGAATAGCGGGATTCCATGACCACGCAAGGACGCCCAATTCTCATTGCCCCGCAGGCCCCGGAACCTAAAGTCCCCCCGGCAACGATGAAGCACTTGCACCCCCTCCTTCTCATCACCCTCCTTCTCCTCACCGGCATCGGTTCCACCCTCGCCGCGGGAGGCAATGATCCCGCCTACCCCAAAGGTGGGGATTGGGAACTCAAGAAGGACCAGTATGCCGAGTTTCCCCTTCCGCTTCCGGCCTACACCGATCCCGAACACGCGGCCTACGAGGGCGGCACCGACAGCCTCTGGGAAAAACTCAAATCCCGCGCTGCTGAACAGCACTACTTTAACCTGATCGCCACCATCATCTTTATCTGCGCGATCATTCACACCTTCCTCTCCGGCGTGTTTCGAGACATGGCCCACCACCACGAGGAAAGGCACAAGGAACGGATCAAGGTCGAAGGACGCCGTGCCGAAGACAAACCCCAAGACGACGCCAAGGACGACGTCTCCTTCCGCGCCTGGTTCTTCCACACCCTCGGAGAAGTCGAGGCCGTCTTCGGCATCTGGGTCATCGCCCTCCTCGGCGCCATCCTCTGGTGCCACGGCATCGCCCCCGGGGAAGGAATCGGACACGGCGTCACCCAAATGAAGGCCTACCTCGGGAAAGACGTCAACTACACCGAACCCCTCTTCGTCATCATCATCATGGCCATCGCGGCTACCCGCCCCATCATCCGCCTCTCCGAGGCCGCCGTAAACAAGATCGCCAAGCTGATGGGCGGCACGCCCGCCGCCTGGTGGTTCGCCACCCTCACCCTGACCCCTCTTCTCGGTTCTTTCATCACCGAGCCCGCCGCCATGACGATTGCGGCCCTTCTTCTCGCCAAGAAGTTCTACGAGCTCAAACCGAATCCCAAGTTCGCCTACGCCACCATCGGCCTCCTCTTTGTGAACATCTCCGTCGGCGGAACCCTCACCCACTTTGCCGCGCCGCCCGTCCTCATGGTCGCCCCACCCGACCGCTGGGACTGGGACATGATGTTCATGCTCACCAACTTCGGATGGAAGGCCACCGTCGGCATCCTCATCGCAAACATCATCTACTTTCTGGCCTTCAAAAAGCACTTCGACACCCTCGAAGAACCCGGAGCCAACTCCATGGGGCACCAAACGAAATGGGAAGACCGCGAAGACCCCGTTCCCCCCGTCGTTACCGTGATCCACGTCCTCTTCCTGGCTTGGACCGTCTTCACCGCCCACTACCCTCCCCTCTTTCTCGGCGGCTTCCTCCTTCTGCTCGGCTTCACCGAAGCCACCGGTCACCACCAGAATGATGTTAAGATGCGCACCCCGCTTCTCGTCGGTTTCTTCCTCGCCGGACTCGTCATCCACGGCGGATGCCAGGGTTGGTGGATCTCCCTCCTCCTCACCTCCATCGACAACGATTGGATTCACATGATCGGCGCCACCGTCCTGACTGCTTTCAACGACAATGCCGCCGTCACCTTCCTCGCCTCTCAAGCCCCCGGGCTCGGTGATGGCGCGAAGTTCGCTATCGTCGCGGGAGCCGTCACCGGTGGTGGCCTCACCGTCATCGCCAATGCGCCAAACCCCGCGGGCCAGGCCATCCTCGGAAAATATTTCGAGGGCGGTGTTTCCCCGGCCAAACTCGCCATCGCGGCCCTCATCCCCACCATCGTGGTCGGAGCCGCCTTGATGCTCTTGTAACCCGCTCCCCACCATGTTCACCGGCCTCGTCGAAGCCACCGGCCGCGTCCTCGCCCTCACTCCGCAAGGCGAACAGGCCCGCCTCACTATCGCCATGGACTTCGCTGACGAACTCGCTCTCGGCGAAAGCGTCGCCATCAACGGCTGCTGCCTCACCGTCACCGAACACGACGACACCAGCGCATCCTTCGACGTTCTCAGCCAAACGCTCAAGGTCACCTCCCTCGGCGCCCTCCGGTCCGGCTCCCTCGTCAACCTCGAACGCTCCCTCCCGGCAAATGGGCG